>JAGVPR010000300.1 GCA_020052115.1 Candidatus Eiseniibacteriota bacterium | reverse complement strand
GCCGTGTCGGCGCGCCCGGATCCACCGGCACGTAGCACGCGCCGGCGCGCATGGTTCCCAGCAGCGCGATGATCGCCTCGATCGACTTCGGAAGGAGAAGCCCCACGCGATCGCCGCGACGCACGCCGCGCTCCGCGAGGAAAGCGGCGAGCTTCCCGGCCGCTTCACAGAGAGCGCCGTACGTGATGACGCGCGCGCCATCTTGGACGGCGTGAGACTCGGGCTTTCTCCCGGCCGATGCTTCGACCAGATGCGCGAGGGCGGTCACCAACACTCCTAGCGAAGGGGCTCAAAGGCCCAAGTACGCGGCGATGATACGTCGCTGGATCTCCGATGTCCCCGAGTAGAGCGTGCCGCCGACGGCGTCACGCAGCTCGCGCTCGACCTCGAACTCCTTCATGTATCCATAGCCCCCGTGGATCTGGAGGGCGTCCAGTGACGAGCGCACATGCGCTTCGCTCACGAAGTACTTCGCCACCGCGGCCTCGGAAACCGCGCTCTTTCCCTGATCTTTCAACCAGCCGACGCGATAGACGAGCAGGCGAGACGCGTCGAGGCGGACGCGCATCTCGACGAGCCGGTCCGCCACACTCTGGAACTTCGCGATCGGCTTTCCGAACTGCCGCCGTTGTCGCGCGTAGCTCACGGCCTCCTCGAGCTGTCGCTCCATCGCTCCAACGTGCGACGCGAAGATGCAGGAGCGTTCCCACTCCATGGATGCGTTGAAGATCGCCATCCCCGCGCCTTCGGGGCCGAGTCGGCTCTCGACCGGAACCTGAACGTCCTCGAGAATCACCTCGCCGAGCGGGGAGGTGCGCAGTCCCATCTTCTCCTGAGAACGGCCGAACGTCAGGCCCGCCGTGCCGCGATCGATGAGGAAGCCGGTCACGCCAGCGAACCCCCGCGACGGGTCGAGCGTAGCGAAGACGAGGACCGCGTCGGCCACGGGGCCGTTCGTGATGAAGCTCTTCGTGCCGTTCAACAAGTAATGGCCGCCGCGCCGCTCCGCGCGCGTCGAGATTCCTGATGGATCCGATCCAGCGCCCGGCTCCGTCATGCCGTGGACGGCGATCATCTCGCCCGAACAGAGTGCGGGCAGGTAGCGGCGTTTTTGCTCCTCGGTGCCGAAGAGGAGCACCGGCATCTCGAAGCTCCACATCTGAGCGTTGAGCGAGAAGACCAGCCCGTTGTCGCGGCACCCGTAACCGAGCCCCTCCATCGCCGCGATCGTGGTGAGCATGCCCTCGCCGCTGCCGCCGTATTCCGGCGGGATCGGAAGGCCCTGGATGCCGAAGCGGGCGCATCGCAGCCAGCCCTCGCGCCAGAAGGAGCCTTCGTGGTCGTGGGCCTGGATATTGGCGACGAGCTGGCGGCGCGCAAAATCAGCGACGCGATCGCGCAGCTCGGTCTGCTCAGGGCTCAGGAGAAAGGAGCGATCCATTGGTTCCTCAGGCGACCGTCGCCTGGTCTACTAGCCGGGCACCGGGTGGCTCACCTGTCTCATGACGAATGACGGTCGCATGGAGGTTAGCGGAGTGGACCCGCGCGGTCAACGGGGCCTCTTACCCCCTGCGCGCTCGAGGAAGGAGCGCTGCGAAACGTCGCGTGCGAATGCCGTCCGTCCTCCTGTACCGACCGTCAATCTGTTCAAGCACCGTCGCGCACGCGCGCGGGTGTTCGGCAAGACCGACCCGCCGAGGAATGACTCGATTCGAGTTTTCGGGACGGCCAGACACCCGCCACAGCGGAGCCCCGTGGTCCGCCCTAATGCAGCGCCTCAACGCGTTAACGTTTTGCTCAAGCGATGAGTGAAAACACTCACTGACTTGAGCAAAACGCATCCATGAACGAATTCGTGCGGAGCTCGGCCCGGACGCTGGCCAAGCGTCTGGAGGAACCTCGTCGCTTCATTCAGGTGATCGCCGGTCCACGCCAGACTGGAAAGACGACCATGGTGCGCCAGGTCGCCTCCTCGATCAGCAAGGCATCCCTCTACGCAAGCGCCGATGAACCGACGCTTCGGGACCGCGCGTGGATCGTCGCGCAATGGGAGGCCGCGCGCCGCACGACGCAGGAGGCGGGCCGGCCGTTTCGAGGTCGTGCGTCTGCCCCACTGGTCGTTCTCAGAGATGCGCGATGCATTCGACTAGAGCCTCGATTCCTATCTCTTCCATGGAGGCTATCCCGGCGTCGCGACTCGCTTCCGGGACTCGCGGCCTTCATGGAGGCGGCCCGTCCGAAACGGACGCTCCTCGTCGGAGCCGACGGGATTCCAGTCGAGGAATTCCTGTCCAAGCCCGTCGAGCACTGGGTGGCAGCGTGAGGGCGCAGGCGAGCGGCCCCCCCTATCTCACCAGCTCGATAGCGCGATCGTCGAAGCCAGCGTGTCGCTGCACGCAACGCACCACGGCCAGTTGGGTCGTCGCATACGGCAGCGGGAAGCCGGCCGGTAGTAATGCCGGCTGAGCGTGTCGGAGAGCGAGCTGTACGTCAGGAACCCGTTCGAGTCGAGGCACTCGAAAGTCTGAGGATCCGCGTCAATGTACTGAGCGCCCCAGTAGAGGCCGACCTTGGGATACGCGCCCGGCGGGAGATTCCCAGAGTTCTGCGCGTCGGGGCATCCGGGGTCCCCGGAATCCTGCCCCTCCGCGCAGTCGTACCGGGTGACGAACGCGCCGCTGGCATCAACATCGGCAAGCCTCTTCCACCAGACGGTCTCGGCGTCCGCCGCGCGAACGACGTTCGGGTACGGTCTGTACTGCGTCTCGAACCGGCATGAGATGTACTCCTCGCCGAGGCCCGCGACCACGTGGCCGATCTCGTGGAGCGCGAGCTGCGTGAGGGTGCGGGGGGAGCCGGCGGCTCCCGGCTGTCGCGGAAGCCCGACGATCGCGATCCGGAGGTTTGGTCTCGCCGCCGCTCCATCGCACTCGCAGTTCGCGAGGAGCACGATGAGATCCACGTCCTCCGCGTCCACTCCCCCGCCGATGGCCGAGTACACCAGCCCCACATCCGGAATGTCGAAATAGCCGTGCCATGTACGCGTGGAGTTGACGTCCGTCGCGTACCCGAACACGCCGAACGCGGTGTTCCGGGCGTGCGCTCCGTCTCCCGTCGGCGGCGGCGGCATCGTTGAACCGTTTTGCTGCGCCTCGGCGTAATCCGAGCAGTCCGTGATCCCCGACTGCGCCGACTCCGACGTCACGATGTAGATGTTGATGCGGTCGCTCTTCGAGCGGAACGGCTCAGCCGCCAGCAAGCTGTCCGCAACGATCTTCGCCCAGCGTTCATAGTCCGCGGCTTCGCCTTCCGCGAAACCGTCCCCGAGGATCGCCACGTTGAACGTCTCCTCGGGATCGCCGCTCGCGCGGTACACTTCCGTGCTGTGCACCCACTTCAGCGGTGGGAGCCTCCCTCTCATGATCTCGCCCAGGGATTGCACCATTCGCATGTCCTGCATGTGTCGCCGGATTCGGTTGATGAGGTCCCGGATGTCCTCGTCTCCGAACAGATCCGGGAACTCGAGCCCTACCGGACCCCTCACCTTCCTGCCGCCGACGGTGCGCAGGTGCACCGCCCCGATTCCACGCACGCCAAGAGCGACTCCGGCGCTCGAGTCGGGCGGGGGGATCAGCCGGTCCCACTCGCCTTCGCGGACATCCGTCGGATCGAGGACCTCGAGACGCAGGAAGGAGATCTCCGCGGTGCCGGCAGGAAGCGTGAAGTGGAGCATTCGAGAGTCGGACTCGGGATCCACGGCGCCCCCGATGAGTCCGCCGGGATCCCGGGGATCAATCCGGTCCGAGAACGCGTTGGGCTCGCCGTCCAGTCCGTACGCGGCAAGCGGCTTGCCGTCGCGACCGTGGAATACAACCTGGTACTCGGTCGCGCCCATCCCGTGTGCGGTGAAGCCCGCGGCGGTGAGCCGCGGGCGCCTGACACCGGACGGCGGCGGAGAATCGGCCGCAACGATGCCGCTCACTTCGGCACGCTCCGCCGAGAGATCAACGAGGAGCAATGCCGCCGGCGGAAGTTCTCGCCGATCAGGGCCGCAACCGCGGATCAGGAGAACAACCGCCACAATGCCGAGAACCAGCACGAGCAAGAGAAGCCGACGCGCTGTCACGATGAACCTCCCGTCGGTGAAGCAGCCCCCGCTTCGATGCGGAGCGCACGGGCGAGCCGGCGCACGCGAAGCGCCCCGGCCGCCGCCGGCCGTCTGCCGTCGCCGAGCGCTTCACGCCGGATCCGCTCGGCGAAACGATCATGCCAGCCGAGCGTGACCAGGTTGAACGCGCACGCGAAGTCGGGGATCGCGGCGAGATCCTCGTTGTCCGGCTGCTTCGCGACCGAGACCGGGCAGATGGAGCAGCGGGCGAGATAGCGACAGTCCGCGCACGCCCCATACGATGATCGCTTGGCCTGCTTGTCGTCGAAGAACCCGGCGCGATGAGCGGCCTCGGGAAAGGCCGCGAACCGCTCGCGAAGTCCAGGCTCGTCAATGCGCCCGATGCGCATCGGCTCTATCCACTCTTGCATCACACGCTCCGGAAACCGCTGGAAGGACGTCGAGAGAAGCCCGCAGCCGTACAACTCCCCGTCCACGTCAACGGTGGGGGTTTCACCCCGCGCGGCGCCGCAGAGGGAGATGCGACTCGGCCGCGACTCCCCGCCCACCGCGGAAGGCCGCAGGAAGAGGAGCGGGATCTCACGCGTCCGCCTCCAGTGATCGAGCGAGAGATCGAAGACCCTCCGGCACTGGGCTTCCAGCTCCGCGATGCGCTCTTTGCGCCAGGATGGGGCGGGCCCGATCGTCGGGGTCACCGAGATCCCGGTCAACCCCTTGCCGATCAGGTACGCCACCGAATCGGCGAAGAGACTCAGCGTCTCGGGCAGGAGCACGGTGGTCACCGTCGCGAACTCGCGAAACCAGCGCGGATGCCGGCTTCGAAGGCTGTCGAGCAACCGATCGAGACGCTCGAACGTGCCCGTTCCTCGAAGATCCTGTGCTGCGGGCACGCCGTCGAACGACAGCCGGAGGCGGAACCGGTGTCGCGCCAGATAGCGCGCCACGTCTTCCGTAAGAAGCGTGCCGTTCGTGATGACGGAGAACTCCACGTCCCTTCCGGCCGGAAGATGCGCCTTCACGTAACGCGCCGCACGGCGGATGAGCGGGAACTCGAGCAGCGGCTCCCCGCCGTAGAACGTGAACCCGATCCTCGGGCGCCTGCTCGCGAGCCCGAGATCGAGCGCAGCCCGCAGCGTCTCCCACCGCATCCGGCCCGGCCCCTTCCGGTCCTGATAGCAGTAGGAGCATCGCAGATTGCAGCGCGAGGTGAGAATCAAGTGAACGCGGCTGATCCTCTCCGGGCGGGCGATCACCGGCCCAACCTCACGCGCGCTTCGGGCGCGGCGGCCTCGCCGGCGCCTTCTTCCTCGCGCGCTTCTTCGCGGGACGCGAAGTGGAACTCTCCGGCGGAGGGCAGTTCTCGTAGTACCTGGGGGTCTCGCCTTCCGCGGGTGGCGTGCGCCCGACGACAACGATCATCGCCCCCTCCTCCGCCCTGCACATCACTTCCTTGATGTCGGTCGCCCACGCGATCAATTCGTCCAGCGCCGCGCAGAGATCCTCCACCATCACCTTGTGCCCTCGCGTCTTCACTCGCCCCATGGCCTTCCTCCTTCCGGTTCAGTAGCTACCGTTCTCGGCCTCGATCACCCACACGTCGCCCAGCGCTTCGCTTCGCGAAAAAGTGATGAGCCGGCCGTCGGCGCTGGCGTCGAATACCGGCACATCCCGCTGGCTTCCGAGACGCGCGACCTCTTCCAAGATCTCACCTGTTCCGGTCGAAACTCGGAAGATGGCGAGTTCGTCCTCTCTCCGGCACCCCGCGACGAGGAGATCCCCCGTCGAATGATCCCAGCGCACCCTCCGCACGTTCCTTCCTTGAAGAAACCGCCGCGCCTCGCCGGAGCCGCCGAGGTCAAGAAGCACGACGTCATCCTCATGACCCGCGTCAACGACCGCGATCTGCTCTCCGTCGGGCGAGAACGCGAATGCGCTCACCTGCACGTCGGACGGGGTGAGAGGATGCGGCGCGCCTTTCGGCTTGCCGCTCTCCATCGGCTCGAGCCAGACCCTCGTTTCGCCCTCGCGCTCGCAGATGAACGCAACGCCGCTTCCATCGGGAGACCAGGCCGGCTGGTAGTCGGGGGCGGAGTCATCCGTCACTCGGACCACCTCCCCTCCCTCGGCCGGGACGATCCAGATGTCGCGGCGCCCTTCGATGATCCGGTAGTAGGCGACCCAGGCGCCGTCGGGCGAGAACGATGGATGGCTCGCGTTGCCCGGCTGGTCCGTCAGCCGGACGGGATCGCCGGCCGGCGTACCGCCCGCAAGGCGCTGGCGCCAGATCTCGTAGCGCGACCCCTGCCTCTTCGATGCGAAGACCACGGAGGATCCATCCGGTGAAAGAGACGGCATGCAGTCGTCGAGCGCGCTGGCGAGCGTCGCCTCGGTGCCCCGCGCGATGTCGCGCACGACGACGTCGTTGCTCGCCGGTTCGGTGGCGTACGCCATGCGTCGGCCGGTCGCCCCCATGCTCGGCCATGTCTCGCGGCCGCCCGTCTTGACCCGCGCGATCGACCCGCGAGACACGGTGACCCGCCAGAGTCCGGGCGTCCCGCCGCGGTTCGAGGCGAAGTAGACATGCTTGCCGGAAGGCGACCAAGCCGGATGCAGATCGAAGGAGCCGCCGTGCGTGAGCTGTGCGGGACGTCCACCCGATGTCGCGCTCACGAGCCACAGAACGTCCTGTGACGCATAGCTGATCTGCTTCCCATCGGGCGACCACGCCGGATGGCGGTGGTTCCAGAGGCCGCCGTCGTCCCCCGTCAGGAACACGGCCCCGCTGGGGTCGGCGAGAGAGGCCACGCAGATCCGATAGAGGCCGGCATCGTCCGGACGGGCGAACGCCGCACGCATCCCGTCGGGCGAGATCGCAGGATAGTCCGCTTGCGGAATGAGCAGTGTCGCGCTCCCGCCCATCTGGCCCATCTTCCAGACGGCGGGCGGGCCCGACCGCTCGGATACGAAGGCGATCGCGCTGCCGTCGGGGAACCACGCAGGATCGCGATCCGCCGCCGGATGATCGGTCAGACGAAGCGGCTCGCCGCCGCGCGCGTCCACGATCCAGATGTCGCTGTTACCCCCCGTGAGCTTGGAGTACGCGACGCGCCCGCCGTCGGGGGAGAGAGCCGGGTGCCCTTCCCAGTCGGGCGATGACGTGATCTGGAGCGGGCGCCCGCGCGGGACGGGCCGGTCACGCGTGTTCAGCAGATACGCCGATGTTGCGATGGCCGCGACCAGCAACGCGCCGGCGATCCAAGCGGCCCTTCGGAGCGCGCGGCGTCCCGCCGTACCGGCTGCGGCGGGCGGATTCCAGTCGGGGTGGCTCCCAGAGTAGTCCTCCGCGTCGAGCCGGCGGCGTAGGGCCCGGAGATCCACGAGGAGTGAGCGCGCATCGTGGTAGCGCTCGCCCGGATCCTTGGTCATCGCCTTTCGGACGATCCGCTCGAACTCGGCCGGGATCTCATACGTGTAGCGCGTGATCGGCTCGGGCTCGCGATGGATGATCGCGTCCAGCACCCCGCCCTTCTCCGTCGGCCCGAATGCCGGCACGCCGGTCAACATCTCGTAGAGCACCGTCCCGAGCGAGAAGATGTCGGTCCGCTCATCGAGCGATTTCCCGAGCGCCTGCTCCGGCGACATGTAGCGCGGCGTTCCGATGACGGCTCCGCGGGTCGTGCCCAGCGGATCGGTCGTGGAGTCCGCGGAGACAGGATCCGGCTCGAGAAGGCGCGCCAGCCCGAAGTCGGTGAGGAACACGCGCCCGTCTTGGGCCACGAGCACGTTTCGGGGATTGACGTCCCGGTGGAGCACGCCGTGCTCGTGAGAAGCTCGAAGCGCATCGGTGAGCGCCTCCGCCCACTCGGCGACCCGCTTCGCCGGCAGCTTCCCTTCCCGCCGCAACCTCTCGGACAGGCTCTCACCTGAAACGAGCTGAAGCGCAATCCATGGGCGTCCCTCGTGCTCGAACGAATCGAGGATTGGAACGATGTGCGGATGCGAGAGGCGCGCGGTGAGGCGGGCTTCGCGAAGGAACCGATTGCGCTGCGTGTCGTCGGCGACCATCTCGGGATGAGGCGATTTCAGCGCCACCTCGCGGTCCATCTCGCGATCGTGTGCGCGGAAGACCACACCCATCCCGCCGCTTCCGAGTTCTTCGAGAAGCTCGTAGCGTCCGACCCGCATGCCGGCCTGCAGGGGAATCACCGGCGAGAACTGTCGCTCTTCGGACATGGCGGCCCGCTCCCGGTCCTGGGCAGGAGAGGATAGCAGGCGTTCGGGCGGCTGTCACCTGCGGCGGCACAGCGGGAAGTCCCGCGGGAAAGCGAGCGGGCTATCTACGACCACCATCGCTCTGCCGACAACCCCGTGGTATAATGCCCGGTGCGAATCACCTGATCCTTCTTGTGATGGCCGTCCGCCCCGGCCTCGTCCATGGGGAGGTTGGCCATGCTACCCCTGACGAACTCGCGGGCGTCCCGCACTCGGCAGCTTGAACCGCGTGGGCGGGCCTCGCTCGTGACCCTCCTTCTGGTGTTCTGCATTGGCCTGGTCGCCGGCCCCGCAGCGGCTGGACGCTGGGTCGCCGTGCCGGACGTCGCGACAGGCCAGGAGCCGGCCGCGAAAACGACCGCCCAGTGCCGGATCGAGAACGATTGGAACAACGCCAGCCCGTGTACGGCGGTGTTCTGGTCGTTCGGGGGCTGGTGCCTGCAGGATGAGGTCACGACCTACTTCAGTCTCCAGAGCAGCACGTGCCTGGCCGGGTGCTTGGGCTACCCCGGCATGTGGATCGAGTCGGGCGAGATGGGTCTACGTGTCATCGGAACCACTTGCAACGGCGGCTACCCCATCACCACCTATCCGGTCGACGCCATGTTCCAAATCTACCAGCCGGATCCAGCCCTCAGTACCCCCGACTGCCCAGTTCCAGCGATCGATCCGATCTCCACCAGCGTAGTGGTGACGATTCCCGCCCTCACGGCCACCGCCTCGACTGACCCACGCCGCAGCTACAACGTCGTGTGTCCGCTGGATCCGATGTGCTACATCGCGCTGCAACCGGTGTTCGGTTCGTTCAAGTACGTCGCGTACTCACTGCCGGAGTCTTCGCTTGTTGACTGCGGCGACGGCGGGACCAGCGCCTGCGCTTGGTGGTACCCGGCCTTTCGCGGCCGTAACGGCACGAACCCGCCGACCGAGTGCGCCACTCCGTGCACCCAGTACTACCGGAACGTGGCCGTTTACGGTCCGGACTGGTACGAGAGCCTTGACGCCGGGCTCGGCCGTCAGGCCGACTTCACGATGTGGCTAAACGTCTCCTGCTGGGGCTGCCCGGTGGGTGTCGAGATGACCACCTGGGGCAAGTTGAAGAGCCTGATGAACGAGTAGCGCGCCATGCGCTTGTCGGTGACGCAAGGAGGGTCCGGTCATGCGTGCGATAGTCCTGCTGGCCATCTGCTTGACCTTGGCCTCCGGCCGTGCTGCTGCCGGGCACTGGGTTGCCGAACCGGATGTCGTGACCGGCCCGGAGCCGTCAACCACGACGTGGCCAATCGACTGCCGGATCGAGAACGAGTGGAATTCCTCTGCTGGCTGTACCGCGACATTCTGGACTTACGGTGGGTGGTGCGCTGGGGACGAGGTGACCGCCTTCTTCGATGCGCCGAGCGATCCATGTCTTACCGATTGCTCGTGGCGGGGGCCCTTCCTCCACGTCGAATCGGCCGAGGTCGGCTTCAGGATCGTTGGGCAGTCGTGCAACGGGGGCTACCCGGCGACCACTCTCCCCTTCGACGGCCAGTATGTTATCTATGCGATAGACCCGGTCTTGAGCACACCTGATTGCCCCATCCCCAGCACAAGTCTCCTCGACTACTGCGAGAGCGTGGTCGTGACGATACCGGCTCATACGGCGACATCTTCGACCGACCCGGCGCGCAGCTTCAATGTCGTCTTCCCGTTTCCGGGGTGGTGGTGCTTCTTTGATCGACAGCCGGTCTTCGGCGCCTTTCGCTGGGTCGCATGGTCCGTGCCGGAGTCGTCGCATGTGTATTGCGGCCAGGGCGGGAGCACTTCGTGCGCATGGTGGTACCCGGGTCTCCGCGGACGCAACGGCACCAATCCCGCTACTGCCTGCGCTGTCCCATGCACCCAGTACTACCGGAACCCGAGCATGTATGGACCCGATTGGATCGAGAGCGTGGATGCCGGTCTTGCGCGCCAGACCGACTTCGCGCATTGGCTCAATCTGAGTTGCTCGGGCACCCCGCCGAATGCACTCCAGAAGACCACCTGGGGGAAGCTGAAGAGCCTGATGAACAGATGAGGTCCGCCCAGGGGGCGAGGGATCCCGGGAACTCCTCGTCGGGTGTCCCATGGCCGGACACCCCAACCGCGCAGACGGAAGTGACATAGTGATGGGGCAAGCGCGCCCGGCGAAGCATTGAGTTGACCGCAGTATGCCGAGTGCATATGATGTGAGGCGCTCACTCAACCCCAATGCGTCAGAAACGAGGCGGCCGCACAGCTCTGAAGCCAGGAATCTCGCGGTCGCCGAGCCGATCGGGCGTTCATCAGAAAGTCCACTGCTTGTGATGGAACCGAAAACGCTCCGACACGACCGAAAGTCGCGCCAGCCGCGGCGGCACTGCCGACCGGGTCGCTCATTTTCGACGGATTGAGGTTAGGGAGGCGGTGGAGTACGCGGGGCGCGTGCGAACGGCTTTTCGTGCGTCGGACTTCGACGTTGACGGCACTCAGGAGAAGATGACGATCTCTCTGGGTGTGGCGGTGTGGCCCGACCACGGTTCGACGTTGGACGAGACTCTGCAGGCAGCGTGTGACGCCGAGCACGCGGCGAAGAACGCAGGGGGAGACACCGTGCGCGTGGCAGGCGTGTCCTCCGAGAACTCAACTCTCCTGTGAGTCGTGTGGTGGGGGTGGCCGGTTGCCCGCCGGCGTGTACTTCGCGAGAGCGGACGTGAATGGGCGCGACGTCGCAAGCCATCGAGTTGTTGTGCTGCGCTAGTGTCGCTGTGACGCGCAGGGCGAGGGAGGGGCCATGTTGCTGAGTCGAGGAGGAGGTCTGGCTGTAATATTGGTGGTTGGAGGTCTGGTCACGGCGAGAACGGCGTGCGCTCAGTGGCCATGCGCGAGCGTGACGATCACGAACCAGGAGACCGCAGCTGATTCCAGCGGCGAAGGCGTCGTCTGTTCTGTGGAGCTCTGTGTCGAACCGCCGGGAGCGTACTCGTTCGAGGGTGCGATTCTTGCCGTAGGTCTAGTAGAACTTGCTGTGGAGATGGTTCAAGTGCAAGCACCGCCTCGTTGGGATCATACCTTCGGCTCCGAGTTTGCGAGTTGGAGCGGTCCCCACATGACTGAGACCGTGTGCGGATTCGGTTTTTCCGTGCACGTGCCGGAGCCTCTCGGTGGATATAGCGTGGATTGGCTTTTTGCACTTAGCTATGATGTCGTTTGTGGTGACACGTTTCAGGTGGAGTGTGTACCGACGCGGCAGGCGCCTGGGACATGGGGGAGGTTGAAATCGCGGTACCGGTGATAGGCCTTGTTTTCGTCGATGGGAGCCGCGTGGGCTGACATACTGTCGGCGCAATTCGGCGGATGGAGGTCAACTGTGGGAGGGAAATGCGATGGCCCCCGTGAAGCTGCTCGTTCAGCCCCCTCGCCCGCCGCGCGCCATGCTCCTATAAGGAACACCCTCTTCGCAATCGTCTTCGCGGTGCTCGCCCTTTGCAGCCACGCGATAGTGGCGTTCGCAGGGACCCTCTGCGGCACCGTCCGAGACGCCGTCACACACGTGAGCGTTGAAGGGGCCGGAGTCGTTCTGTTTCTGTCCGACGGGACCCATGCCGGGTTCGGCGCGGTGACAGACGCGCAAGGGTCGTTCTGCATTGCCGGCGTTCCTGCTGGAACCTACGATCTCCAGATCTTGGTGGACGATTACGCTACAGGCTACTTGCGCGGGGTCGAAGTCACGGACTCCAGCACCGATGTCGATGCGGAGATCGGTCTACCTCCGGCGGCGCTCCTGCTGCCGAGACCGAACCCCGCCACGGACTTCGTTCGCTTTGTGATTCGGCTTTCGACCGCGGATGCCACTCGCTTGGAGATCTTCGATCCCACCGGCAGGTTCGTCCGCGGCTGGCAGGCGGACGAGTTGCGCGCCGGCCTCACATCCGTCAATTGGGACTTGCGTGATGCGCTGGGCCGGCGCGTGCCGGCCGGCTGGTTTCTCGCGCGCTTGAGCGTCGGAGGCAGAACGTACACGCGCCCAGTGGTGTTGGTTCGATAGACGACGTACCCCGTACGATACAGCCAGGATTCGTCGCACAAGGAGCTGATGACATGAAAGCGACACGTCTCCCTCGACCGCGACCGTTCGTGCAATCCGTGGAAGTGGCCGGCATCGTCGCGCTCTTCTTGCTCGTGACGCACGGAGGATGTTCGAAGGAACAGCCGGCCCTGACCCCGATCACGCCGGAGCCCTCGGGAGCTGTTGTCGCCGGAGTCGCGCATGAGCCGGACGGCGCGGGTGTGGCGAAGGCCGTCATCGTGCTCGAAGTGGTAAAGGACGGACGATCGTCGTCCTTGCGGGCGCGTCTCCTGCCCGAAGGCGGGACGGCAAAGTCCGCGGACCTGTGGTCCACTGTGACCGACCGTCAGGGGCGATTCCGTTTCACGCAGGTGTCGCCTGGATCCTGCCTGATCACGGCCCACTCGAAAAATCATCTGGGCGGCGTGCAGCAGGTCACCGTGTCGGCGACTGACACGACCTACGTCGATGTCCTGCTGACCCCGACCGGGACGTTCTTCGGCGAGGCAATGCTAGAGAACGGCTCGACCCACAACGGGATCATCGTCTATGTGGAAGGTACTTCGTACGTGGCGGTGACCGATCCGCTGGGCGACTACTTCATCGCGGGGGTTCCCGTCGGCTCATGGACCATCCGAGCGATGCGTCCGTGCTACCTCGAAGCGATGACGTCCGGAGCCATCGCGGCCGCGGGTGACAGCGTTTCCCTCTCGCCGCTGCTGCTGCGCCTCGAATCGAACATCGCGCCGACGGCCTCGGCAAATCCGGCGGGACCCGGGTACGCGGGGTTCCCGATATCATTCGACGGGTCCGCAAGCGACGCCGACGGTGCGATCGCGCGTTACGAGTGGGATTTCGAGGACGACGGAGTCTTCGACTACCAGAGCCCGACGGCCGCGCAGACGACCCACGTGTATGCGGAACCGGGGACGTACCGGGCGAAGTTCCGCGTGACCGACAACATGGGAGCGACCGGCCTCGACGTCATCGAGGTGGACGTTCAGGAATTGGGCGTGGACTTGGTTCTTCTCGACATCGAATTCGTCCCCGCGGTGCCGGCCCCGGCAGAGAGCGTGAGCGCGCGGGCCCTCGTGAAGAACGACGGCGTCACAGCCTCGCCGGAGACGGCCACGCGATTCCGCGTGGGCTCGACCGAATACTGCTCGATCGCGACGCCGGCGATCGCGGCCCATGACTCGGTCTGGACAAGTTGGTGCGCCCTGGGCACCTACACCCTTGGAGAATACGCGACCGAGGCGCGCGCCGACGCCGGGGGGCAGGCGCCCGAGATGAACGAGCTGAACAACTGCCGGGCCGAGACGCTCTCGGTATCCCTCCCCTCCGGGATCTTCGTGTCGAGCGCGACGGGCGCGCCCGGAAATCCGGGGACGCCGGCCCTGCCGGTCTCCACCATCGCGATCGGACTGTCACTCGCTGCCGCACAGGGACTTTCGAACGTCTACGTAGCTGAAGGAGCCTACGTCGAAGCCGTGAATCTCCGAAGTGGGATCAGCATCTGGGGAGGCTTCGAAGCCTCCGGCTGGGCGCGAGACCCCGCGACCCACTCGACGGCTGTCTACTCACCGTCGAATCAGGGCGTGATCGGGAACGCCGACAGCGGCCTCACCCTGGACGGCTTACGAATCTATGGCGGAGCCGCGACGGCCACTGGGGTGTCCTCGTACGGCGTCTACCTCAGCTCCTGCAACAACGTGACGATCCATGATTGCTGGATCGAATCTGGCCCAGGTCGTTTCGGCACCTCGGGAACGCCGGGTTCCGGCGGAACGAACGGATCGCCGGGCAATATCGGGCAGCCCGGCTGCGAGAACAGCACCTGGCCGTGCGATACGTGTTCGCAGCCGGTGGGCGGAACGGGAGGATCGACTCCCACGAGCTTGCGCGGCGGCGCCGGTGGAAACGCGGGGCTCGGCCCCGGCTCCGGGTCGCAGGGACAGAGTGGTCTCGGGCCCAGCCCAGGCAGTGGCGGATTCGGTGGCAGTGGGGGAGGTAACGGGAACGGACAGGTGGGGTACTCCGGGGCTCCAGGTGCTTATGGAAGCACGGGCGCGGCTGGAGCGAGCGTCGGAACCTCTGGAGGCAGTGGTTACATCGTCGCGCTCGCGGGCGTAGGCGGAAACGCAATCGATGGGAGCGGAGGAGGGGGCGGCGGTGGCGGCGGCGGAGGCACGGTGGATTGCGATAGCTACGGCAGCTCCGGCGGCGGAGGCGGTGCCGGTGGGACCTACGGACACGGAGGCACCGCCGGCACGAGCGGCACGGGGTCGTTTGCGGTGTGGTTGTACCAATCGGTCGGGATCGTGGTTGACGGATGCACGCTTGTCACGGACGACGGGGGGACTGGAGGTTTGGGTGGCTCCGGGGGCACGGGTGGAACCGGCGGTCTCGGAGGATCGGGCGGTCCCTATGGCGGCTCGTCCAGTCAGGAAGACGGCGGGTTGGGTGGCCGAGGAGGAGATGGCGGACGCGGCGGCAACGGCGGACAGGGTGGCGGCGGAGGTGGAGGTCCCTCCATCGGAATCTACCGCAGCTCGGGTTCGCTCACCGAGTCGAACAACTCCTTCTCGCTGGGATTCGGCGGAAATGGCGGGGCCCCGAACGGTCAGAGCGGGATCAGGACATCGGTCTACACGCAGTAGTGGTGGCGGCCGCCCTCGAATCGAGCGGGTGTACCCAGATGCAACCAACTCTGCGCCCGGTTGCGAGGGACGGACTCCCTGCGCCGAAGCGCCGTTGCGTGGCTCGGGGGCCCTCACACCTGGGCACAGATTCGTTGAATCAATGCGGTGCGGACATCCCGCGGGTGATTCGAATCACCGAGACCGGGGGCAGGACAGCAGAGGATGCACGCGGAGCGCGAGAGCTCCCGATCGTGGCTGGTTTCAGCGGTCGGCCGCCAGACCCTCGCTGCGAACGCACTTGGCACCCTTGGCGCACGTCTCCAAGTGGGTCATCAGGCTCTCCTCGTCGCCCCGTACTCTCTCGGAAGCCAGTCCAACTTAATGCCGCCGCGCGCGTTGGCTCCACGTGAGACCCACGGCACGCAGCATGCTCTTCTCCTCGCCGCAACCCGGTGCCGCCCGAGGAGCGGCCCCACAAGGGGCTCCTGGGGTATGAGGCCCAAAGGAGGGAGCATGAGAGGGTACTCCAACATCGTCCGCGGCGCACTTGTCCTTCTCGCCGCACTCTCGATCGGCGCGTGTGACCGCTACAACCGTTCCGATCCTCTCGCCCCGTCCGGCAGCGGAGCGCCGGGGAACGATACGACGCTTCTTCAGAGCCCGGTGACGGACCGCGCGGGGGCCAAGAGCGACTCGATGGCCACCAAGCGCATCGGTCCGGGCGGCGGGACGCTCCATCTGTCCAACATCATCGCGGTGAAGATCCCGCAGGGGGCTCTCGGTGCCGAGGCGGACATCACGATCCGGATGCTCGACAGCGAACGCGTGCTGTTCTCGATCACCCCTGAGGATCTGCGGCTCGCGACACCCGTCGAGATCACAGTCGACCACCTGGACCGGACAGACAATCAACGCTTCTCCGGTCTGTCCATCTACCGCCAGAACCTCTCGGCGTGGAACCAGCTCCCCTCGGGCCGCAACAAGAACAAGATCCAGGGGCTCAGTGCAGTGCTGGGCGTTTTCTCCGTCGCGCGGAACGGGGAACTACTGGGGAAGAGCGAGTTCCTGACGGCGGATATCGAGAGCATCGACATGCTCCGCTGGCTGAGCGGCCCGAACCACGAGACGAAGCTCATTGAGACCGCGAAGGGCGGAGACGTCCAGGTCGGACGGTTCAAGGTCAAGATCCCGAAGAATGCGCTCGCCGAGGACACGTTCATCACGGTTCGCGACCCGGCGAACGGCTACCTGATGTGCGAGCTCGAGCCGCACGGCATCGAGTTCCTCGTTCCTGTCGAGCTCGAGATGAACGTCAGCGACCTGGCGCTCGGCGATTACACGGACTGGACGATCTTCTGGTTGAACCAGGAGAGTGGATACTGGGAGGACCAGGGCGCGAGTTTCAGCCTGTTGCACGACAAGCTGACCGCGGATCTGATGCACTTCTCGCGGTACGCGGGAGGGCGTGCAGGCTGGTAGCGGTCGTCTCCGCTGAGATCGAGGCGGCGCCGCCGGACCTTAGGCGGCGCCGCACTGCTTGTGAGCATCCGGCGGGGCATGCAGCGGCCGGCGGCGAGGGAGGATGGGCGGGATTCGAACGAAAGCGTGACGTCCCCGGGCAGGTCGAGTTGGAACCGGATGCGCCAGTGGCTGGATGAGCTGGGACGACGGAGAAGAAGGACGAGCGAGCTGCTGCCCGGGAGTTGCCGGAACGATGGAGCCCCCAGCGAAAGACCGAGGTGGTGTTGCGGTTGATCAAGGGTGACGACCTCGGGGAATCGAGCCGTGAGATCCAGGTGCCGGCGCACGAGATCGAGGGGTGGCGCCGGGGGTAAGGGGCGGCGCAGAGCGCGGAGTACTTCTTGGCGGTGCCAACGCGCGGCGAGTCGACGGCCGCGGGCCTGCCGCGGGATGCGGCCGTCGTCACGATCCACACGACATCCCCTTCTCACTTCGGCGCCGCCGGCCCTCCTCTCGCGGAGGGAGCGGGCGGCTCATCCCGACGTCGCGGACCCTGCGAGACCTCGTGTGGCTGTCGTTCAATGTGCGAGCACGAGCTTCTGTCTCTCGACACGACCGCCCGCCTCGAGTCGAGCGAAGTAGATCCCGCTGCTCGCCGCGCGGCCGTCATCGCGACGGCCGTCCCAGCGGGCCTGGTAGCGTCCCGGCGCACCGGGCGCATCCACGAGCGTGCGCACCAGCCTCCCCGATGCATCGTAGATCGTGAGCCTCACGGCGACGGATCCCGAACCCGACGGGATGCCGTACGGCATGACCGTCCCCACGCCGAACGGGTTGGGAACCGCCGGACCCAGGAAGAGGACGCGGGGTGCGCTCTCTGTGTCATTCACTCCCGTGGGGATGCAGACGACCGGCTCTCCGCCGATCCGCCCGCACGCCGGGTTGTTCCCCTCCGCGCATGGGGAGTCGGCGTGCAAGGTGAAGTCATGCGCCGCCGCATTGCAGAAGAGCGGGTCCAGGCAGATGTTCCCGCTCTGCCCGGCTTGCGGGGCGACGCAGCCCACCCAGTCGCCGCCGGAGTTCCCGTAGATGTCCGTGCACGAAAGATCGAAGTCGACGCTCCCGCTGCACAGGACACCGGCGCCGCCCCGGTTCAGCGCGACAATCGTCCTGTCGATCGTGATGCTCGCGTTCGCAGCCCCGAGGATTCCCGACCCCGACGACGTCGCCAGGTTGTCCACGATCGTGCAGCCTCTGACGACGGCGCTCGCCCCTGTGACGACGATCCCGCCCCCGATCTGAGCGGTGTTCTCGTAAATGGTGCAGTCCTCGATGGTGGGCGACGCCGAGTCGTAGACCCAGACGCCCCCTCCCCAGAGGCCCGTGCACCCGGTGATGCGGCAGTTGCGGATCGTCGGGGCGGTGCCGCTCGAGCCGACGTAGATCGCCGCTCCGAGATCGGCGTATCCGTTCGTGATGGTGACACCTTCCAACACCGCATCGGGAGCTTCCTGTCGGAAGAAGGAGAAGCCCCTGTGGCTCGTGGAAGCGCTCCCCTGGCAGTCAATGACGCATCCGCTCGGGTCGCCGCTCTGCGACCGGACGGTGACCCTCTTGCCGCGGAAGTCGATGTCCCGGTTACCTGCCCCGGTGTAGACGCCGTCGGCGAGATCGATGACGTCGAACTCAGCGACCGCATCGATCGCCGCCTGGATCGTCGCGTACTCCCCCGTGCCGTCGGGCTTGACCGTGTGGTGGATTCCGCAAGCGACGGGCCGCGCGCCGATCTGTCCGCATGTGTTGTACGCTGGATTGAGCGGGGACTCGACGCGAAGCGTGAAGACGGCGTTTGCCGCATCACAGAACTGCGGATCGCACGCGATGTTCCTGTTTACACCGAACTGGTCCGCGACGCATCCGACCCAGTCCCCTCCGGCGTTGCCGAAGACATCCGTGCAGGACAGGGTGACTTGACCGTCCGAGTAGCACGCCGCCGCCTCTCCCGAGGCGCCGAAGGCGATGATCGAGTTCGAGACGGCCACGTTCGACCAGTTGATCGAGAGGATCCCCCCTCCGGTCCCGGAGAGCAGCGTGCCCGGCGTCGCGCGCCTGCTGGACGGCGGGGCCGGAACGAGCAGCATCGCTTTCTGCTCGCTCAGGGGAGCCTCGTTGCCGTAGAAGGTGCAACGCGTGAACGTGGGGAAGCAATCGGTGTCGCTGTAGACCGCGCCTCCCATGGACGCTCCGTTCCCGTTCAGGATGCAATCCTCGAACGTCGCGTCGGAGCCCTCGTACAGATCGACCGCGCCGCCGTAGTGCGAGGTGTTCCCCTGGAACGTACACCCGATCAATACGGCATCCGAGTTGGTCCAGAGATCGACGCCGCCCCCGTAGCTTCCCGCGGTGTTATTCCGGAACACGCAGTTCTCGAAGGTCGGATGCGCATTGTAGTTGGCATAGACGGCGCCTCCGTAGGACTGGCTCACGCAGTTCTCGAAGACGCAGTTGACGATCGTCGGCGACGTCCCGAATTCCGTGAGGAGTCCGCCGCCCTTCTGGGCCGCGAAACCGTTGCGCACGGTCACGCCCTCGATCGTACAGCCCGGGCCCTCGGCGTAGTCGAGGTAGAACCCGCGGTGCGGATCGCCCGCGCTCCCCTCGCAGTCGATGATGCAGGAAGCGGGATTCGAGCCGTACGAGCGGAGAACGATCGACTTTCCGTTGAAGACGAGATCCCGGTTCCCGTTGCCTCGATAGGTGCCGTCCCGGAGGAGGACGACGCTGCCGCTCGGGATGTCGTTGAGCGCGGCCTGGATCGTGGGATACACGCCGTTGCCGTCGGGCCACAGGGTCACCGTCACGGGCTGCGAGGGCCCGCACCCGATCCCGTACGCCCCGACCTGGCCGCAAGCGGAGTTGTTCACGGAGGCGCACGGTGAATCCAAGTGAAGCTTGTAGTTCAGGAGCGCCGGTGAGCAGAAGAGCGGATCATCGCTGAAGTTGTCGTTGAGACCCCCCTGTGTGGCAATGCATCCGATCCAGTCGCCGCCCGTGTTGCCGTACACGTCGCAACAGGAGAGGGTGGCGCTGCTGGTGCCGTCGCAGAACACGGATCCGCCGCCGGCGAACGCGATGATCGAGTGGTCCATCGTCACGTTGCTCGAGGAAGTCAGCGCGAGCCCGGCCCCCGTGGCCGCCTGGTTCTCGGAGAAGGTGCACGAGGAGAAGACCGGAGGAGAGGTCATGCAGAAGACGCCGCCGCCGGCGTCGGTCGCCGTGTTCAGCACGAACGCGCATCCCGAGGGATGGGGACCCGAGGACGACTGGAGATAGAGCCCGCCGCCGTCGTCCGACGCGGAGTTCCCTTGGAAGACGGTGCCCGTCAGCCCCGGCGACGAGGTGCTCGCGAAGAGCCCTCCGCCGTCGGTCGCGGCGTTGTTGAGACGGACCTTGCAGTTGATGAGAATCGGCGTCGCGCCGGAGCAGTAGAGTCCGCCGCCGTTCCCGTACGACACGTTCCCGTAGATGTCGCACCCCGTGAACGTCGGCGCGGAGCCGGATCCGCACCAGACACCGCCGCCGTTCGTCGAGGCGTAGTTGAGGTTCAGGATGCAGTTGCGGATCGCCGGGAGGGTCGTCCCGTTGAAGTAGAGCCCTCCGCCTAGAGATGCGTAGCCGTGGATGATCGAGACCCCGTCGAGCACCGACGCGGCCGTTTCTCCGACATTGAACGAGACGCCGCGATGTGGGTCGCCCGCCGTTCCGCCGCAGTCGATGATGCACGCCTGAGGGTTCCCGCTCTGTGACCGGACGGTGATCGCCTTGCCGCTGAAGGTGAGGTCCCGGTTCCCCGCTCCCGTGAACGTTCCGTCGGTGAGCTCCACGGTGTCCCCGTTGATCGCCGCGTTGATCGCCGCTTGGATCGTCGGTCGTGTTCCGGTGCCGTCAGGCCTCACGACGTAGATCGCTGGGTTTCGGGTCGTGAACGAGAAGCAGGCCGAGTAGCTTCCCCACTGCCCGCAGTAATCCTTCGTGGCGACCTGCCAGTAGTAGGTCGTCTGGTCGAGGAGGCCGGAGTAGGCGTACTGGGATGTGGGCCCGCTCAGCGTGTACACCGTTCCCGAGCCGCAGGATGTGCCGATTCGGACACGGTATCCGGCGGCCCCGGTCACGTCGGCCCAGTCGAGGGTCCCCGAGGTGCGCTCGATCATCGACCCGTTCACCGGCGACAGCAGCGGCGGAGATGGAATGGCGTTCGGAATGACCGTGAAGTGCCGGCAAGCGGACCACGCGCCCCCGTTTCCGCATGCGTCCCTGGTGCGAACGCGCCAGAAGTAGGTGGTCCCGGGGGTGAGCGAGGAGTAGCCGTGGCTCGTGCCGCCGACGTCAGCAAGGGCCCCGTTCCCGCAGCCGGTCCCGATCTGCACCGTGTACCCGGCGGCGCCTCCCACGGCCCCCCATTGCAGCGTCCCGCTCGTGCCCTGGCATGTAGCGGCGTCGGCCGGGGACGTGAGCGTTGGCGCGCTCAGCGTCGCAGGACCGGTCGTGAACGTCGAACACGGTGACCAGCCGGCGGCGTTTCCGCACGCATTGATGCACTGCACCTGCCAGTAGTATGTCGTCTGTGGGGGCAGGTTCGAATACTGGAAGAAGGGCGACGTCACCTGGGTGACGGTTCCGCTTCCGCACGACGTTCCGATCCGCACGTCGTACGCGGTCGCGCAGTTCCTGTCGTTCCACTGGAGCCAGCCGTCGAGCGGCGAGACGCATGTCGCCCCGCTCGCGGGGCTCGTGAGCGCCGGGGCCGCACAGGCCGGCTCGACGATGCTGAAGTTGCCGTAGCTACCGTCCGCGCTGACGAGAAGGCCGTCGTCATACTGTTTGATCCGGATCCGGCCTTCCTCAGTGGGCGCGCAAGGCACCAACCAGCTATACCAGCCGACATCGGGCCATGCAGTTGCGATGGTGGTCCATCCCCCGCCTCCATCGGAGGAAAACTGGATGTCGACGTTGTCCCCAGGCGCGCCCCGATGGTCCCAGCGGATCGTGTAGGACTCGCCCGCGGTGACCGGCGTGGCCGGTGTGCAGGCGTCCCACGCGCGATTTCCGTCCGGGGCCACCAGATCCACTGTGCTCGACCCCGTGCCGGGATGGGGGCTCGCGTAGTAGAGTTCATCGTCGACCCACCCATCGACGTTGACCCGGATGGGCCAGGGTGCGAGCACGCCGAAGTTCCTGACTTTATGCGCGACCCACTCGTCGGGCTCCGGAGCCGTGTCATAGCCCACTACGGTGTATTGCCAGTACGCGTCATTGCCCATCCAGTGATGCGTTAGGACGAAGGGATGGTTGGCGTCGATCTCGTCCATTCCCTCCGCGGCTCGCCAGTTCAAGATGTTCCCTACGACATTCAGACCCTCCGAGAACTCATAGCCGTTCAGTTCTGCGACGATCCTCATCGCGAGATTGAACTGCTCGGGGTGAGTCGGACCGTCGATGTAAGGTTCCCACTGCGCGTCGATGTCCGGCGTGTGACAGAACGTGTGATCCCAGTGGGCTCGGTAGTAGCTCCTGTAGTAGTCGGTGAGGCCTCCGTAGTCGAGCCGCTCGTCGTAGTAGTTCATGACCATGGTCAGGTGTGCCTCGACTTCTTCGATGGCATCGCCGAACCAGATGAAACTCGTGGAGTACCCCATGATCAGGGCCTCGCTCTTCGGGGCGTAGCTTCCGTTCAGCCAACCCTCGGCGCACGTCCGGTAGTAGGCACGAACGCTGTCGATGAAGGCCTCCGGCGCCCCGCCGCGAGCCTCGATCTTGACTTGGAGTTCCCGCATGGCGGCATCCTGATTCGCCCGCCACTTCGGGACGCAGGACTCCTTCTCCCCCCAGGCCCACGGCGCCTGCCCTTCCACCAGGATCGCGCGAGAACCGTCCGTGAACTCGTAGAGCCTCTGGTCAGGCCCCGCCAGTGCGAGCGACACGAGCTTCGTCGCGGAGGTGCCGAGCACCCGCGAGGCGATGCCTGCCGCGAACCATCCCGAGTCGTAGAAGCTCGAAACGCCGAGACAGCTCGCGACGATGGGAGGCCGGTCGAAGCTCGCCGAGACGATCACCGTCGCGTAGCGAACGGACACGGTTTCGGGGGATGTCGTTCCGGCCTCCCCTTCGTTCAGGAGCCTCTGCCAGTCGGAAGCGACCTCGTTGTACGAACCGAACTCCGATCCATCGATGGTCACATCGACGTCGTACGCCGTCACACGGCCGTCCGTAGCGAGGACTGGGATGACGGACCCGACTCGGATGTTCTCCCCCCACTCCCAGCGTGCCCGCGCCTCGGCGATGCGCCGGGCGACCGTGATGTCGACGTCGGCACGAGGATCGGGCGGAAGAACGGGCGCCGGCAGATCCGCCGCGCCGACTCCGGCATCGCGGACTGCACCG
>JAGVPR010000182.1 GCA_020052115.1 Candidatus Eiseniibacteriota bacterium | reverse complement strand
GCGCCGCCGGCGCAAGGAGTGATGTCGTGAGAACGGATCTCGGCCATGAACGGGGATTGCAGAGGCAGTTATTCCATCCGGACCCGATCGAAACAGCCGTCGAGGTAACCACAACGGGGGGTCAGCCATGAGAGATCGAGTGACCGTTATCACCTTCACCGTCCTCCTCGTCGCCTCGGCGATGCCCGCCCTCGCCCAGGCGCCGCGCCAGGATTTCATCTGGGCGCGCACGACATCCACGGCCCCCACGCTCGACGGCGTCCTGGACGAGACGGCGTGGGCGAAAGCGGAATCAACCAAGGTCTACTTCCGCCGGGAGAACGGCATCCCCGGCAGCGGCTGGAAGATCGAGGCCGGCCTTCTGCCAAGCGACTCGACAAACGCGACGCTCAAGTTCCTCGTCTCCGGCAACCAGCT
Source organism: Candidatus Eiseniibacteriota bacterium (assembly GCA_020052115.1). Taxonomy (GTDB): domain Bacteria; phylum Eisenbacteria; class RBG-16-71-46; order JAGVPR01; family JAGVPR01; genus JAGVPR01. The sequence goes on along the minus strand of JAGVPR010000182.1, from coordinate 4,436 downwards.
CTACATGGGCGCGGTCATCCGCGACAAGTCGGTCGGCGGCTCCGAGCAATTCAACCGCTTCGACGGACTTCTGATGGCGATAAAGGACCATCTCGACCCTAACTTCCCGAAGCCCCCATCGGAGTACATGTACTCGTGGTGGAACCCCGACACGACCGGCGGACAGCACGATCCGCAGCCGGCCGGGCAGGATCCCATGTTCTGGGGACGCTGGGCGAACTGGCCGCCGGGAAGCACGCGGACGCCGGAGCAGATCGCCAACTGGGACGCTCGCACGGTGGTGCACGGCCTGTCCAACTCCGACACCCCGAACGACACGGACTGGACGGTCGAGATGCGGTTCAACCTGACGCCGATGGGCTACGACGTCGTACGGACGCAGGGCGACCTCATCGAATTCAACATCTCCGTCTATGACTGCGACTGGTGGTGGCCGTTCGACCCGATGCGCTTCACCTCGTATCGAAGCTGGTGGCAGGGACCGTGGGGCAACACGATGTGGTACGGCGAGGTGAAGATCTTCGCGAAGCCTTCCGTGACGATCAACTCCTTGACCTTGCCGGCGGTCGGTCCCGAGGTGCGCCTGCTGAATGGCTCGAGCTTCGCCGCTCCGACGATTGACGGCGTGCTCAATGAGACCGTCTGGAGCCAGATGCCGAGCTTCGACATCCGTTACGGCGACGCCGCTCTCCGGGCGTCCTACCCCGGATCGGGGCCGTATCGCTCCGGCCAGTTCCAGGCGACCGTCAACGGCGGGCAGGCGCCCGTGGTTGACCCGGGCGATGCGACCGTGAAGTTCTTCTTCCGGGACAACTTCCTCTACCTCGGCTTCGACGTCCGCGACTTGGTGGTTCAGTACCACTCGGTTCCGGATCGCTGGGACGGTTTCTACGTGAACCTGGTGGATCGAGTCCTTCGGCACGAGGACCACAACCTTCTCGGCCGGAGGCTCTCGTTCCAGGTGGCGCAGAACGGAACCGCGTCGCCGCAGGATTATCTGCTGACGCTCGTGGGCCAGGGGAAGGCGCAGATCGCGCTCACGCTGAAGCCGGGAACGACGGTGGACACGCTCGGCGTCACAGCCGACACCGGATACTTCGCCGAGATGAAGGTGGATCTGACGGGGCTCGGCTATCCGACGGACCTCGGCGACGGGACGCTCTTCATCGGCCTCGATCTTCTGGACGGCGACTCGTTCCTGAACCCGGCCAACAGCTACGGCACGCGGACCTGGTGGTTCCAGGAGCGGGAGCATCAGTGCTGCCCCGCCTGGGCCTACATGGATCCGAACGCGTTGATCGCGGTGGGTGACGACGCACCGCGTCCGCCGCGGGAACTCGTGGTGATGAGCGCGGATCCCAACCCGTTCCGGACGCAGACGACCATTCAGTATTCGCTGGGCGTGGCCGGGCAGGTGAGGATCGAGTTGTACGACATCCAGGGCCGGCTCGTCGAACAGAGGACGCTCGGAATCCAGCAGCCGGGCATCCACTCGGCGGCGTTGAGCGGCGAGGGCCGGGCCGCGGGCGTCTATCACTACAGGCTGCAGGTCACCGACACGCAGACGAATGCTGTCCTCTCGTCCGGATACGGAAGGGCCATTCTGTTGAGGTGACATCGTTGGAGCGCCGGGCGGGCGGCGGGGCGCGAGCAGCCCCGCCGCCCGCCCGGACTGGGTCTCGGACAAGACGGGGGCGGGAAACCTTGAACCATCGTCGGACCGGCGGACGGATCATCCGCGCGACGGCGTTCGCGGCGGCCGTCGCGTGGTGTCTTGTCTTTTTCGCGGCGGCGATCGAGGCGGGCACGACCGGCAAGCTCTCGGGCCGCATCGTTGACGCCGACGGACAGCCCGTCTTCGGCGTGAACGTCCTCATCGTCGGCACGAAGATGGGGGCTAACACGGATCTCGACGGCTACTTCAGCGTCATCAACATCCCCGCCGGCACCTACGGAGTGCGCCTGAGTCACGTGGCCTACAAGCAGATGATCTTCAGCAACGTCGTCATCTCCGCCGACCAAACGAGAAAGCTCGACGCGGAGCTGGAATCCTCCACGGTCTCGATGGAGACGGTCGAGGTCAGGGCTGAGCGGCCCGTGGTGGATGTGAACCTCACAAGCATGCGCGCGACGGTCACCGCGGAGGAAATCGCGGCCCTTCCGCTGCAGGAGCTCCAGGACGTCGTCAATCTCCAGGCCGGGGTCGTGGACGGGCACATCCGGGGCGGGCGTCTCGGCGAGGTGCAGTACCAGGTGGACGGCGTCAGCGTGAACAATGCCTTCGACAACAAGTCCACGCTCAAGATCGACCGCTCGCTCCTCCAGGAGGTGCAGGTCATCAGCGGCGTCTTCGACGCCGAGTATGGACAGGCGATGAGCGGCGTCGTGAACGCGGTCTTGAAGGATGGCACGGAGGACTTCCACTGGAGCGCGGAGTTTTTCGGCGGCGGGTTCGTCTTCCCGGACGGCAACAACCGGCTCGTGGACGATCAGGTGCTCCCCGCCTCGATCGGGAGCGCCCAGCTGAGCCTCAGCGGGCCGACGGGGCTGCCGGAGACGGTCCTCCTCCTGAACGCGCGCGGCTACCGCTTCGACGACTATGTCCAGGCGGAACGCCGGTTCGTTTCCGGCGACCGCTCGGACTTCGAGCACCTGGTATTCTACCCGTCCGGTGGCGGCGAGAAGGAACCGCTGGGGTATTCGACGGAGTATTCGGGCCTCCTCAAGCTCACGAACAAGTCGGTCCCGAACGTCGGCGTGTGCTACCAGGCGATCTTCAACACCATCCATGGCCGGCGCATCAACTGGGCATACCGCCTGAACCCGGACGGGCTCACGAAGCAGACGACGTACTCGGTGGACCATGGGGTTGACTGGACGCACACGCTGTCGGCATCCACCTACTACAAGGTCAGCGTCCGGCAGAATTACCACGAGTACTGGGACCGGCTCTACGACAGCCTCTGGGATCCGCGGTACGACTTCAACGGTCCGGCGATCGGGCACGAGAACTACGAGCTGGGCGCCTACGTCCAGGGCGTAGACTTCACGCGCTACGTGCAGCGAACGAACGAGGTCCTGGCTGTCGGATCGTTCGTGAGCCAGGTCAACCGTTTCCACCTGGTCAAGTTCGGCGGCGAATACCATCTCCCCAGGATCGAGTTCGGCCGGCTCGGATATCTCGTGAATTCGACGGGACAGTTGGTCAGGCATCGCGACGAGCCTCCGGACTATCCAGGCCCCAAGCAATACAAGCCCGTCATCGCCGCCGCGTATGCGCAGGACCAGATCGAGTGGCGGGACCTCACCGTGCGGGCCGGGCTTCGTCTCGACTACTTCGCGGCCCGCGACAGCCTGCCGAGCGACCTTTCGAACCCCGCGAACTCGATCCCGCCCCCCGCCCCGGCCTCGAGGTTCGTGGCCACGGAGGCCAAGGTCCGGCTGGCGCCTCGGCTCGGCATGGCGATCCCGATCAGCGAGAGCGCCGGGCTCCACTTCGCGTACGGGCACTTCTACCAGTTCCCGGCGATCGGCACGATCTTCGCGAATGCCGACTACCGAATCCTCTTCGACTACGCGGCCAGCTCGGTTGACCCCGGCGTGCTCGGCAACCCGGACATCAAGCCGGAGAAGACGGTCCAGTACGAGATGGGGTACAAGCACGCAATCACGCCGGACCTCGGAATGGACCTGAACCTGTTCTACAAGGACATCCGGGATCTTCTCGGCGTGGAGTTCATCTCGACGTACAACGACGCCCAATACGCGCGCCTGACGAACGTGGATTTCGGCGATGTGGTCGGTTTCACGCTGGCGATGAACCACCGGAAGCTGGGCCCCGTCAGCGCCTCGATGGATTACACGTGGCAGCACGCCGAAGGGAACTCGAGCAACCCGGACGAGACCTGGACGCGCGCCCAGGCGGGCGAGGACCCGAGGCCGAGGCTGGTGCCTCTGAACTGGGACCAGCGCCATACGCTCAACGCGACGCTCAGCACGGTGCTGCTGCGCGACATCTCGGCGAGTTTCATCCTCCGGCTCGCGAGCGGCCAGCCGTACACGCCGGTCACCGAGGTCACCTTCGGTCACGGTCTGGAGACGAACTCCGGGCGCAAGCCGGTGTCCACGTCGATGGATCTCAGAGCCGAGAAGAACTTCGCTTGCGGCGACTACAACATCGGCCTGTTCGGCCGGGTGTTCAATGTCTTCGACACCCGCTTCTTCAACGGGCGAGTCTACGACAGCACGGGAAGCCCCTACTACTCGCGATCCCGATCCGACCGTTTCGCGCTCGCCGATCCCACGCAGTTCTACGCGCCGCGCCGGATCGAGATCGGCATCAAGCTGGAGCCTGGATCCTGACATGACAAGAATGAGCCGGAACCGTCGCCTCCCCGCGGCCGCGCGCCTCGCAGCCGCGCTCACGCTGGCGATCG
>JAGVPR010000186.1 GCA_020052115.1 Candidatus Eiseniibacteriota bacterium | reverse complement strand
CCCGGGCTTGGGCCACCTCCTCCGGGCGGGAGCCGCGTTCGAGCTCATCGAGAATTGCCTGGGCCGCCGCCGCTACCGCTTCGGCCTGGGCGCGCCGAGCCTCGGCCTCGAGGCGAGCGAGATGAGCGAGTTCCTGGCCCGCCGTCACCCGATCGCCCTCGCGCACGGAGATCTCTTCGATGAGGCCGGCCATCTGGAACCCTAGCCGCGCCTCTGTGGCCTCGACGGTGCCCGATGCGAGAAGCCGGTCGCGTTCCTCACGGCAGCCCGAGAACGTGAACCATGCGATCGCCGCGAGAGCCGCGACGGCCAAGATCGGAACGACCCGCTTCGAATTCATGATCCCGCCTCCACCGCCGTCGGCCCTGCGGCGTGTTTCACAAGTGAACGAGCATTCACATAACCGCGTGCGATGTCAATCCGCGCGGATCGCATCATGGAACACCTCCCAGGCGCTTCTGAGGTGGCGGGCGACATCGAACCGCCCGTCGGTGACGAACCAAAGGACGCCGGCCGGCTGCACGAGTCCGAGGAACATGATGGAGACCGTCGCGGGGTTGAGGTCCTTCCGGAGGTCACCGTCCCGCTGCCCCTGGCGTACGATTTCGGCGACCCGGTCCAGGTAGCTGCGAATGATGCGGGCCGTGATGGCCTTGCGCTCCGATCGCCCGGCATAGGGCTCTTCTGCGAAGATGATGCGCGGGACAGCTTGGTTCTCGCGAAACATCTGCACATGCCGCATCAGGAGCCGCCGGAGGCGCTCGGACGCATCGGATGTCTCGTCGCACACGGCACGGGTGTTCGCGACCAACTTCTGCTGGATGAGATCGAGCGCGGCGTCCAGCACCTCGTCCTTGCTTCGGAAGTGCCGGTAGATCGCCGACGGCACAAGCCCCACGCGATCGGCGAGCGACGCGACGCTGAAGCCGCTGAGACCACGCTGGGCGACGAGCTCGATGGCCGCTTGGGCGATCTGCTCCTTGCGGAGCTCGGTGCGGAGCTTCTCTCGGCTCATCGTTGCGCCATTAGCGAATGGACGTTCACATTGCAGAGGATAGTCCGGTCACGGCCGAGGGTCAACAATCGCGCTTGCCGCCGGGAAGCGTGCCTCCTAATCTGAGGCCGTTCGGTCAGGCGGCTCGGTGCCGCCGGCAGGTCGAAGGGCCCGGGGACGGAGCTGCCGGATGAACCCACGCATTCTCATAGCCCGAAAGCGCGACGGCGGTCACCTCAGCGAGGATGAGATCCGGAGCTTCGTCGGCGGCTATCTGAACCGCGAGGTCGCCGACTACCAGATGGCCGCGTTCCTCATGGCCGTGCTCTTTCGCGGCATGTCACGCGAGGAGACGGTGGCACTGACTCGCGCGATGATCGACTCGGGCCGCGTTCTCGATCTCTCAGCCCTGGGGCCGACCGCGGACAAGCACTCCACCGGCGGCGTCGGTGACAAGGTCTCTCTGGCACTGGCGCCGCTCGTCGCCGCCGAAGGCGTGCGCGTGCCGATGATCTCAGGGCGCGGCCTGGGCCACACCGGCGGCACGCTCGACAAGTTGGAGTCCATCCCGGGATTCCGCACCGGGCTCTCGCCGGACGAATTCGTCGGGACGCTCGCCCGGGTCGGCGTGGCGATGGCGGGCCAGAGCGACGACCTCGTGCCGGCAGACCGTCGCATGTATGCGCTGCGCGACGTCACGGCCACGGTCGAGTCCCTCCCGCTCATCGCGAGCAGCATCCTCTCGAAGAAGATCGCGGCTGGGCCGGAAAACCTCGTTTTCGATGTCAAGGTCGGCCGCGGCGCTTTCTTCGCCGATCGCTCGCGTGCCGCCGCGCTTGCGGCGGAGCTCGTCTCCGTCGCCGGCGCCTTCGGCCGCCGCGCCGTCGCATTCCTGACCGACATGGACCGCCCGCTCGGGGCGGCTGTGGGCAATGCCGTCGAGGTGGAAGAGGCGATCGCGGTGCTTCGCGGGACCGCACCCCCCGATCTCACGGAGGTCACGTTCGTGACGGCCGCGGCGATGCTCGTTCTCGCGGGAGTCGCACCGGATCTGTTCGCGGCGTCGCGCCGGCTCGAGGAGCGGATCCGCGATGGGAGCGCTCTCGCGAAGTTTCGCGAGATGGTGAGTGCGCAGGGCGGCGATCCGCGAGTGGCCGACGATCCGTCGCTGCTCCCGCGCGCGGCGCACGAAGTGGTCGTGGAGTCGCCGGCCGACGGCACCGTCGCCGACATTGATCCGAGGGCGATCGCCGAGATCGTCACTGACATGGGCGGGGGGCGCCGGCGTGTGGAGGACACGATTGACGCCGGCGCGGGGTTGATTCTGGATTGCGTCCACGGGAGCACCGTGCGAAAGGGTGACACGCTCGCCCGCATCCGTTTCTCGCGCGGGAGCGCCGGGGAGTGGGTGTCGCGGACGCGTGCCGCCTACCTGATCACGCGGGCCGCGGCGCCCGAGAGGCGGATGATCCACGCCGTCGTGAGCCGGTCGGGGGAACAGCCCTGGCGCGGTTGGTCCACGCCGCTGACGTACTAGTCCTCTCTAGCGGCGCTTCTCGAGCTCGCGGAGCGCTCGCTCGTCAATCCGGCGGAAATCAACCTCCTCATCCGCCTTCGGACGGTACCGCCCATCGTGGATGTAGCAGTAGCGCGTGGGAAGGTCCTGCCCTCGGAACGGCTCGTTCGTGACGATGGGGCAGTTCGGGCTGGCCAGGAGGCCCGACTCCGAGCAGATTCTCACCGTCGTCACCCCGCTCGGCGGCGGGAATTCAGCGACAGGCTTGCCGCGTCCGGCGGCGATCATGATCTTCGTCCAGATCGGAAGCGCGGCGACCGCGCCCGTCATCTTGTGTCCGATCGGCCGCTTCACGTCGAACCCCACCCAGACGCCGCACACGACATCCGGCGTGAAGCCCACGAACCATGCGTCTGTGAAATCGTCGGTCGTTCCGGTCTTGCCGCCGGCCGGACGGTCGAAACCCTCCTTGCGCGCCGGCGCGCCGGTGCCTTCGTCCACGACAGCCCGCAGCATGCCGACCATCGTGTACGCGGTGTTCGGGTCGAGCGCTTCCTCCGACACCGGGTGGTTCTGCTCGAGCACGTTCCCGTCGCGGTCCACGACCTTCTCGATGAAGTACGGCTCAGCGCGGATCCCCTGGTTCGCGAACGCCGAATACGAGGAGGTTAGTTCCCAGAGCGTCACTTCCGCGGTGCCGAGCGCGATCGAGAGGTAAGCCGGGATCGGGCTCTTGATGCCCATACTTTCAGCGCACTCGACCGCTGCTCTTGGTCCGATCTGTTGCAGGAGCCGGGCCGCCGGCACATTGATCGAACGCTGGAGCGCATAGCGCAGCGTCACCGGCCCCGCGAAATCGGGATCGTAGTTGTGCACGGTCCAGCTCTGGCCATCACTCAAGCGAAAAGTGGTCGGGGCGTCGAGCAGCATGTCGGTGGGCCGGAATCCCCGCTCGATCGCAGCCGTGTAGATGAACGGCTTGAACGCGGATCCGGGCTGGCGCTTCGCCTGGACCGCCCGGTTGAACGAGGAGTCGTGATAGTCTCGTCCGCCGACGAGCGCGCGCACCTTCCCCGTGCTCGCCTCCAGCACGACGGCCGCGCCTTGCAGGTAGGGAACCGATGTCGAGCCCTGCGCCACCTCGGCGCCGCCGCGGCGCTGCGACGCACGGTACTTGTTCTTGTCCTCGAGGACGAGCATATGCTCCTCCGTCGCCGCGGCCGCGTGACGCTGAAGCTCGAGGTCCAGCGTCGTGTACACCGAGAGGCCGCCCTCGAATACCTGCTGCGCTCCGTAGCGGTCGAGCAAGTACCTGCGGGTCATCTCTATGAGGTAAGGGGCCGTGTCCCCGATGGGAACGCCGCTTCCGGACTCGAGCGGCGCCGCGGCCGCCTTCTCCATTTCCGCCGGCGTGATGTGTCCTTCGTCGAGCATGCGGCGCAGGACGATGGCGCGGCGCTTCTTTGCCGCGTCGGGGTAACGGTGCGGTGAATACCGCCACGGATTCCGCGGCAGACCCGCGAGCAGCGCCGCCTCCGACAGCGTCAGCGAGGAACAGTCCCTTCCGTAGATCTTGCGCGAGGTCGCTTGGATGCCGTAGGCCCCATCGCCGAAGTAGATCTGGTTGACGTACATCTCGAGGATCTCATCCTTCGTGAACGTCCGCTCGATGCGAAGCGCCAGGAGGAGCTCCTTCAGCTTGCGGGAGAATGTCTTCTCACGGGTGAGGAAGAGGTTGCGGGCGAGCTGCTGGGTGAGAGTGCTGGCGCCCTGGCCGACGATGTCGCGCCGCACGACGTTGCGCAAGACGGCGCGCATCACGCCGAAGACGTCCACGCCCCAATGCTGCCGGAACCGGTGATCCTCGATGTCCACGACCGCTTGCAGGAAGCGGGGGGAGATCTGGTCGAGGGAGACGACCTGGCGGTTCTCCTGGTAGAGCTGGTCGATGAACAGGCCCCGAGAGTCGTAGATTCGGGTGCTCGCCCTCGGAGTGATCTGCTGGAAGGCGCTCGGCGTCGGGAGATCGTCTCCCGCCCACAGGAAGAGCCCGGCCAGACCAACCGCCCCGAGTGCCAGGACGGCCGCGAAGGCGATCAGAAAATTCTTCACCCGGACGAGCCTCCTCCGGCGCCAAAAGGCGCCCCGCCGTTGCGCGACCCCCTCAAGCTTGATATCCTCTCTCGATTGTAGTCGGAAATCCCTGCCTGTGCGGAAGCGTCCCGCTCCGCGACATGGTTTTCAAGGGCTTTGTCCCTTTCTGACGGCGTGGAGGTTGCCGTGCGCCATCCGGATCCAGAGATCGGCCGCCAGCTCGAGGTAATCGGCTCCGGCGCGGAAGAGGTGCTTCCGCAGGAAGAGCTGGTGCGAAAGCTCGAGCGATCGGTGCGCACCGGCGCGCCCCTGCGCGTGAAGCAGGGGTTTGACCCTACCGCGCCCGATATCCACCTGGGGCATACGGTCGGCCTGAGAAAGCTGCGGCAGTTCCAGGACCTCGGGCATGTGGTCGTGCTCGTCGTGGGCGACTACACGGGCATGGTCGGGGATCCGAGTCAGCGGAGCGAGACGCGGCCGCGGTTGACGCGGGAGCAGGTGCTCCGCAACGCGGAGACCTACAAGCGCCAGTTCTTCAAGGTGCTCGATCCAGCCCGGACAGAGGTTCGCGAGAACGGGGAGTGGTTCGCGCCGATGCGTTTCGAGGAGATCATGTCCCTCGCGGCGCGCCTGACGGTGGCGCGGCTTCTGGAGCGCGACGATTTCGAGGCGCGCATGTCCAAAGGGCTGCCCATCAGCCTCCACGAGCTGTTCTACCCGCTCATGCAGGGGTATGACTCGGTCGCGATCCGGTCGGACATCGAGATCGGCGGGACGGAGCAGAAGTTCAATCTGCTCGTGGGCCGCCAGATGCAACAGGAGTTCGGGCAAGAGCCCCAGATCATCCTCACGCTCCCGATTCTCGAGGGAATAGACGGCGTGGCGCGGATGAGCAAGAGCCTTGGAAACTACGTCGGCGTGGATGAGCCGCCCGGCGAGATATACGGGAAGCTGATGTCGATCCCGGACGGGCTGATCCTCCGGTATTTCCGGCTCGTGACCGATCTGCCCGCGGAGGCGATCGCGAAGGTGGAGCAGGACATGGGCGCGGGTGCAGTGAATCCGCGCGATGCGAAGGCCCGCCTTGCGCGCGAGATCGTGCGCATGTATCACGGGCCGGAAGCCGCAGAACAAGCGGAGGCGGGTTTCGACCGCGTCTTTCGCGCCGGCGGATTACCCGAGACCATCGCGGACGTCTTCGTCTCGCCCCGGGGGCGAGGTGTCTGGATCATCGCCGCAATGCGCGAGGCGGGTCTCGCCGCCACGGCGAGCCAGGCGCGGCGGCTGGTGCGCCAGGGGGGTGTGGAGGTGGATGGGCGCCGGATCGAGGACGAAGAGGAAGAGGTTCCGGCGCCCGATGACGGCAGCTTCGTGCTTCGCGTGGGGAAGCGCGGTTTCGCGCGAATTCATGTGCGGAGGTCCGAGGCAGACGCGCCGTAGTGATGAGCGCATCTGCTTGGAACATTAGGGATTAGGCCGGCCGCGAGCAATCTATCGAAGAAGAAAAAAATGGTGTTGACTCCCTTGGGGTCGGTTGATACAGTGACGTTCTGCCGAGAGCAGCCCTCTCGCAGGTCATCTCGTTCTTTGATAATCGAATAGCGCACTGCCTGACGGATTGAATCGTCTCCGGACTCGCGGACCGTCTCCGCGGCCGTGAGTTCACCTCTGTCATGGATCGCGCGTCCGCGTGCCCTTCGGGGTGCGTGGCGGGCGTTCTCATACAGTGTTTTTACTACGGAGAGTTTGATCCTGGCTCAGAACGAACGCTGGCGGCGTGGATTAGGCATGCAAGTCGAACGAGAAAGGGGGGGCAACCCCCTGAGTAAAGTGGCGAACGGGTGAGTAGCGCGTGGGAAACCTACCCTCGAGCGGGGGATAACACTCCTAACGGGGTGCTAATACCGCATGAAATCGCCGGGTCACATGGCCTGGCGATCAAAGGTGGCCTCTGCTTGCAAGCTACCGCTTGAGGATGGTCCCGCGTCCCATTAGCTAGTTGGCGGGGTAACGGCCCACCAAGGCGACGATGGGTAGCTGGTCTGAGAGGACGACCAGCCACACTGGGACTGAGATACGGCCCAGACTCCTACGGGAGGCAGCAGTCGAGAGGCTTCGGCAATGGGGGAAACCCTGACCGAGCGACGCCGCGTG
>JAGVPR010000253.1 GCA_020052115.1 Candidatus Eiseniibacteriota bacterium | reverse complement strand
GGCCAGATGCGCCTCGGCGGCGCGCAGGTAGAGCCCGCGCGCGAGAAGGGCCTCGCCGAGAAACTGCGTCGCCTCGGCCCAGTCGCGGCCACGTGACGGCGACTCGACGAGAGGCGCCAGCACCCGCCACAGCTCGATCCACCGCTCGGTTTCCCTGTAGCAGCCCGCTGCCTGCAACCGGTGGGGCGCCGACTCCTCGACCGTGCCGGCCCGCTCGATTCTCTGAAGGGCTTCATCCAGCCCCGGGCACTCGGCGCGGGCGAGTTGCGCGGTTATTGCGACCAGGGCACCGACACACAGAAGGAGCCTTCGAAAGTGGAGGATCGAGCAGGCGCCGCGGCTCCGGCGAGCGCTCGAGGACGGGATCGATTCTCCTTCGGTCACGGGGGACCTCCAGCGTTTCGCCGGCGCGCGGTCTCTTCCTCGACGTAGATTTGGGAGTACTCGACGTAGTGGTCTGCCGACTCTTCGAGGCGCGCCACCTCCTCGCCCGTCAGCGTGCGGCGAGCGCGGGCCGGGACCCCGGCGATGAGCGAGCGCTCGGGAAAGCGGCCCCCCTCCAGAACGACGGCGCCCGCCGCGACGATCGAGCCGCACGGGATGACGGCTCCGTCCAGGACCCGTGCCCCCATCCCGATCAGGCAGAGATCCTCGATCACGCACCCGTGCACGATCGCCCCGTGACCGATCGTGATCCGGCGGCCGATCCGCGTCGAAAAGCGGTCCTTCGTCACATGGACGATGGCGCCGTCCTGGATGTTCGTCTCGTCTCCGACGCGGATGAAGTGCACGTCGCCGCGCACGACGGCGCCGAACCAGACGCTCGTCCGCTCGCCGAGCACGACATCGCCGATCACGACGCCCGTGGGGGCGATGTAGGAAGAATCGGGAATGACGGGGAGGACGCCGCGATGAGGCAAGACGAGGCCGAGGTTCATGGTCGCCTTACATCTGGAACTTTCCGAAATCCTTCGGATTCAGCTCCTCGATCCATCGCCTCAACTCCTCGGCCTTCTCCTCATCGGTCTGCGCCTGCTCCGGAAGCGCGGCCTCGAAGTCCTCGGCCAGCAAGCGCGGCTCGACGAAGATCTGCGAGTGCATGCGCAGAGCCAGCGCGATCGAGTCGCTCGGCCTGGCGTCAACGGCGAGCACCTCATCCCCCCGCTCGATCAGGATCCGCGCGAAGAAGGTGTTCTCACGCAGATCCGCGATCTCGACACGCGAGATGATCGCCTTGAGCCCGTGCAGCATCGTGGCCATGAGGTCATGCGTCAGCGGGCGCTGGAATTTCTTGCCGTCCATCTCCATCGCGATGGCGCTCGCCTCGCTCGCTCCGATCCATATCGGCAGCCGGCGCTTTCCCTGGATCTCCTGCAGGATGACCACGGGCACCTTGTTCTTCTCGTCGAGGGCGAGCCCCCAGACCTTCACCTCCACCATGGGCGACTTGGCCATGGTCACGATCCTTTCGCGGCGGACCCTCCGCTGACGGGCGCCATCCCCGGGAGACGCGGGATGTCCGGGTTACGCATGTTCTCGAGCATCCACCGGGACGATTCCGCCAGCTCCGACTGCGGATAGCCGGCAAGCACCGCCTTGAAGGCTCTCTCGGCCTGATCGAAGTCCTTCATTTCTTCTGAGTAAGTGAAGCCGATCATGAACTGCGCCTTGTCGGCATATCCGCCCTTCGGGTGATCCTTCACGATCCGCTCGTAGTAACCGATCTTCTCCCGCGGGTCCTTTGTCTGCTGCGCGAGGTCGAACAGCTCCTTCTCGCCGAGCGGGCCGACCATGAACTCCTGGAACTTGTCGTCGTAGACGGCGGCCTTGTACTTGTCCCTCAGCTCCTGGATCCGCTTGCCGTAGAGCTGGTGCGCCTTCTGGTTGACCGACCGCTCGCGCAGGCTCGCCGCCACCTCGTCGAAGGGGCGCGTGCCCGCCTTCTGCTTCTCGAGCACGTGAAGGACGTGCCAGCCGAGCCGCGTCTGGACCGGCTGCGCGTAGCCGCCCGCCTCGGTCTCCATGGCCGCGCGATAGAGCTCCGGGAACGCCTCGCCGTACATCCCGATCGGGTCGGCGGGCGTGATCCAGCCGACGAGCCCCTTGCTCCGTCGTGTGGCCTCGTCCACGTTCTTCGCGCCGTACATCGCGTCCCAGTTCGCCCCGGACACGAGCTCACGGCGAACGGCTTCGGCCTCCTCGCGCGTCTTCACGACGATCTGCGCTATCCGAACACTCTCCTTGACGCGGAATTGCTCGATGTTGGCGTCGTAGACCTGCCGCACCTCTTCATCCGACGGCGTGGCCTCGACGTTGATGACGTTGCTGACATAGAGAGTGTTGAGGATCTCCTTGCGCGCGAGCGCCAGCCGGCGCTTGAACTCGGGATCGTTCTCGAGCCCTCGCTCCTTCGCCTCGGACGCGATCATCTCCTGCTCGATCATCGTGTCGAGGACCATCCGCCAGTTGTGGGAGTTCTTGTACTCCGTGTAGAGCTTCTGATTCGACAGCTTGATCTTGTGGTCCAGATCCTTCCCGCGAATCTCGAGACCGCCCACCTTGGCGATGACGACGTTTCCGTTCGGCACATCGGGGACATCCGCTGCGCCCCCGCCCGTGCGGCCGCAGCCGGCGGCGAGGAGCAGAAGCGACAGAACGACTCGCGCTTTCATTCAGAACCTCTCGGGGCGCGAAGGCCCCTCACTCCTTGACGACCCAGACCTTTATGTTGGCATCCACATCCTGGTGCAGCTTGATTCGCACCGTGTAGACACCCAGCGCCTTCAGAGGCTCATCGAGCTCGATGTGGCGCTTGTCCACCTCATGGCCCTGCTTCGCGATCTGCTCGGCAATGTGCGCCGCCGTGACCGAGCCGAACAGCTTGTCGTCCTCGCCGGCCTGCATTGACACCGTCACCGAGATCTTCGACAGCTCCTGGGCGTGCTTCTCCGCCGCGCGCCGCGTCTTCTGGTCTCTGGATTCACGCTGGCGCTCTGCTTCCTTGAAGATCTGCGCCCCGGCGCCTCCGGCAATGATCGCCTTGCGGCTCGGAATGAGGAAGTTGCGGCCGTATCCGCTGGCCACCTTCACCTTCTCGCCGCGCTTGCCGAGGCCCTGGACGTCCTCGAGCAGGATGACCTCCATAGATCCCCTCCTGCGCGGGTCAAAGCCCGCGCGTGCGTCTCTAGCGGTATTGCTCGCTCGTGAACGGAATCAGCGCCAGAACGCGCGCGCGCTTGACGGCGATCTTGATCTGCGCCTGGTGCTTCGCGCAGCAGCCCGACACCCTCCGCGGCACGATCTTTCCGCGGTCCGTGATGAACCGCTGCAGGCGCTTCTCGTCCTTGTAGTCTATGAAGCCGACCTTCTCGAAGCAGAGCTTGCAGTACTTCTTCTTCAACCCCCTCGGCGAATCGCTCTCCCTGGCCACGAGTACTCCTCCCTGTGTCGTTTCCGTCTCCCGGCGCGCCGCGAAGCGGCAACGCCGTCCAACACCGCCGGGTTAGAAGGGAAGTTCCCCTTCGACCCCGCCCGGCTCATCTTTGGATCCCTCACCGGACTCTTCAGGCCGGTCCAGGATCTGGATCCTGTCGGCGATGACCTCGAGACCCTGCCGCCGGGCTCCCTGCTCGTTCTGCCACGTCCGGGTGTGAAGCCGCCCCTCGAGAAAGACCGCGGCGCCCTTCTTCAACCGGTCGCCGAAAATCTCGACCCCCCGGCCCATCGTGACGGCGTTCACGAACGTCGCTTCTTCACTCCATTCGCCGTCGCGGCCGCGAAACTTCCGGTTGTTCGCCACGCTGAAGTACGCCACCGGCGTGCCCGAAGGCGTGTATCGCACCTCAGCATCACGGGTCAGGCGGCCGGTCAGAAGAACCTTGTTGATGGCCGCCAGCCGGATCTCCGTCATGCGACCTCCGCGCTCGCAGCTCTTCCCCTAGTCCGACTCGACGACCGGGGATGCCGGCGCTTCCGACGGCGCTTCCGACGACGCTGCTGCTTCCGCGGCGGGCTGCTCGACCGGAGCGGCCGCCTCGGCCGTCACGACGGCTGCCTCGACGGGCGGCGCCGGCGGCGGCCCCTCGCTCAGGACCGTGAGGTGGCGCAGCATGGACTCGTTCAGTCTGTATCGCCGCTCGAGTTCGGAGAGGATCTCGCCGTGACCCTTGAACCGGATCAATGCGTAGTATCCTTCCTTCCGCTTGTTCACCTCATAGGCCAGTTTGCGCTTCCCCCACCTCTCCACCCCGACGATCTCGCCGCCTCGAGTGGTGATGATGTTCTGAACGCGGCCGACCTCCTCGTCCAGACCGGAATCGCCCTGCGATGGATCGAGCACGATGATCGTTTCGTATTCTCTCACGAACCCTCCTCCGGGGGGCCCGCCCGACAGGGCGAAGGCCCACAACCCGTTCAACACGAAATAGCTACGGGGACTCTTCAACGCGGCCCGCGCTGCCGGCCGTTTCCGCAGCCGCACCCGAGCGGCTAACGGTTAAAATCGTTCATGGTCTTGCCCGGCCCGAGAAAGAGGTAGCTCATGACCGCCTCGGCCGCCCGGCAGACGGCCGCCTCGGCGGCCTCCTGCTCCTCCGGCTCGAAAGATCCGAGGACGAAATCGGTGAGATCCCCTTCCAACCCCTCGACTCCGACACCGACGCGCAGGCGCGGAAAACCATCCGAGCCCAACGTCTCGACGATCGAAGAGAGCCCGTTGTGCCCGCCGGGGCCACCCGAAAGCCGCAGCCGGAGTTTCCCCAGCGGGAGATTCACATCGTCGCTCACGACGAGAAGGTCCTCGGGCGCCAACCCGAATTCCCGCGCGACGCGCGCGACGATAGGCCCGCTCAGGTTCATCCAGGCGAGCGGCTTGACGAGGATCAGATCGTCCTCGCCGGCCCGGGCCCGTACCAGTTCGCAATCCCGTCCCGCGGGCACGGAGTGCGACGCAGGAAAACTCAGTCGCACGCGCTCCACGACACGGAATCCGATGTTGTGACGGGTACGGGCGTAGCGGGCGCCGGGGTTTCCCAGCCCCACCACCGCGACCAAGGGCTATCCCTCCTTGCCGCCCTTCTTCGCGCCTTCGCCGCCCTTCTTGGGGGCCTCGGCAGCTCCCTTCTTCGGAGCCTCCTCCGAGCCGCCCTCCGCATCTTCCCTGCCCTTGGCGATGATCTCGGGCTCACCCTCTGTCGGCACCGCCTCCACGGTCACAGCCTTCTCGACCGTCGGCGGCACCACGGTGGCCACCACCTGCGTCACATCCGTGATCATCTCGACGCCTTCGATCCGGATGTCGCTCACGTGGACCGCATCGCCGATGCCCAGAGCCGTTACATCCACTTCCACGTGCGCCGGGATATCCGCGGGAAGGCACTCGACCTCGACCTCGCGGAGGATCGGCTCGAGAATGCCGCCGAAGTCCTTCGCGCCGCGCGGAATGCCGGTCAAGTGCACCGGCACGTGGACTCGGATCCTCTGTGTCATGGAGATGTGCTGGAAATCCACGTGGAGGATCCGTCTCTGGACGGGGTGGCGCTGAACCTCACGGATGAGGCTCATCACGCCGTCACCGCTCTCGTCGAGACGCAGGTCAATGATCGCGTTCTCGCCTGAAGCGGATCGGAGGATGTTCTCCAGATCCTTGTAAGGGATCTGAAGGAGGGTCGGCTCCTCATGAGGACCATAGAGGATGCCGGGGATCATGCCGGTCCCTCGGACCTTGCGGGCGCCGCTCGTGCCCACGTGCGTGCGGCGCTGGCCGGCAAGCAGGATCGTGGCCATTGAATGGGTTCCTCCTCAGCAGTAGCTAAATGAAGAGCGAGTGCATGGACCGCTCTTCATGAATGCGCCGTATCGCTTCACCGAGAAGCGCTCCGACGCCCAGGATCTTGATGCGCGGCCCAAGCCGCGTCGGATCCTGAAACACCGTGTCGGTCACCACCAGCTCCCGGATCGGCGAGCTGTAAATGCGCTCGAGCGCAGGTCCCGCCAGCACCGCGTGCGTCGCGGCCGCGTGGATCTCCTCGGCGCCTTCGCGGACCAGGGCCTCGGCCGCTTCGGTCAGCGTGCCGGCCGTGGTCACCATGTCGTCCACGATCAGGATGTTCCGTCCCTTGACGTCGCCGATGACATGCAGCACCTCGGTCTGCTCCGGCCCGACCCGCTGCTTGTCAACCAGCGCGAGCGCCGCGCCCATCCGCTTCGCGTAAGCGCGCGCCATCTTGACGCTCCCCATGTCCGGCGAGACGACCGTCAGACGCGGGATCGCTTTGTTCTTGAAGTGCTGGATCAGCACCGGCGCTGCGAACAAATGATCCAAGGGGATGTCAAAGAAACCCTGGATCTGCGTCGAGTGAAGATCCACCGTGAGCAGCCTGTCCGCTCCGGAGACGGTGATCAGGTTCGCGACGAGCTTCGCGGAGATCGCGACCCTCGGCTGGTCCTTCCGATCCTGTCGAGCATACCCGAAATAGGGGATCACTGCCGTGACCCGCCGCGCTGATGCCCGGCGCACGGCGTCCATCATCAGCAGCAGCTCCATCAGATTGTCCGACGGGGCGTGCGTCGGCTGGACGATGAAAACGTCCGTACCGCGGATGTTCTGGTCAATCTTCACGAAGATCTCGCCGTCCGGAAAGCGCTGGATCTCCGCGTGCGCCGGCTCGACTCCCAGGGTTTCGCAGATGACCTTGACCAGAGGCCTATTCGCGTTACCGCTGAAGACGTGCACCGTCCCCTCCGTCTTGGTTTTCGCCCCGTGGGGCGCGACTCCCGAGAGGCGGCCTCGGACAGATCAAGCGAGGACCATCCCGTGCCCGGACGGCGTCCGCCGCAGGGACGGGCTGGTTGGGGAGGCAGGATTCGAACCTGCGGATAGCGGCTCCAAAGGCCGCTGCCTTACCGCTTGGCGACTCCCCAGCCGACGATGCGGTGTCCCGGCACGGCCCAATGGGCCTACGACCTTGGATATCATAACCGGTCCGGAGATGAGTGCTACCGGACCAGCTGCTTCTCCATCTCCCTTTGATACGCCTTGAGGACCTCACCTTCCATCCAGGCCCGCGTCTCGTTGTTGATCGGATGGGCGATGTCCTGGAACGTCCCGTCCGGCTTCTTGCGGCTCGGCATCGCGACAAACATCCCCTTGTTGCCTTCGATGATCTTCAAGCCGCGAATAACGAAGCAGTCGTTGAACGTGATGCTGACGAAGGCCTTCAGCTTCGGGTCTTCGCGCACCGAAACCCGGACCTCCGTGATGTTCAGCCCGTTCATTCGGTCACCACCTTTGACAGCGAGCAGTCGCAGCCCAGTGATGATGGGGGTCCGCGCCGCGAAGCTGCACGAGCACGCACCCGGCTCCTGGAACAGACTCACGATCTCTGCTGTGGTAGGACCCTCCTCCGAATCGGCCTCACCGCAAGCGACGCGCGCCTACCGGGCAAGGTCGAACGAGAAACGCCGTCCACCCTCTACCGCTCAGCTCCGCTCGGACGGCTTCCGCCTGATCCAGGCGACTCGCCACACCGAAATAGCCCGAGCCGCTCCCCGTCATCGAGGCGGCGAGCAACCCGCTCGCCTCCAAGAGACGCCGCAACTCGGACAATTCCGGATGTTCCGCCGTCACGACCGGCTCGAGGTCATTACGCAGACCTCCGGCCGAATGACGGAAGTCACCATCCTGAATTCCAAGTTTCACCATGCTAAAACCCGACCCCGCCGCTGTCAATCCGATTCTGGCCGACGCGTAGGCCCACGCGGTCGAGACCCGAAAACCGGGCAGAACGACCAGAAAAAACACGCCGACGAGATCCCTCAGCGGCTCCAGAATTTCCCCCCGCCCTCGCCCCGCCTGCGTGCCCCCTCGGATGAAGAAGGGCACGTCCGAGCCGAGCCTGGCGCCGAGCCTTTCGAGATCCGGCGGGTCGAGGCCCAATTCCCAGCGCTCGTTGAGCGCCAGCAACGTGGCGGCCGCATCGCTGCTCCCTCCGCCGAGGCCGGCGCCCGAAGGAATCTCCTTCACTATCCGTATCCGGGCCCCGCGGGCCCTCTCCGGGAACGCTTCCCCCAGAAGCGCCGCGGCCCGATAGGCGAGATTCGCCGGGCCTGAGGGCGCCTCCCCTCCGTCGCAGGTCACGTCCAACGTGCCGGGCTCCGCATCTTCGAAGGTGAGTTCATCGGCTAGATCCACGGCCTGGAAGACCGTCTCGATCTCGTGATAGCCGTCCGGCCTCTTGCCGAGGATCCAGAGCCCGAGATTGAGCTTCGCGTACGCCGCGAACACGGCCGCCGGTCGCGCGTCGCGGTCGGAGCGCAACGCCGGCCTCAGCGCAGGACGGAGAGGATGATGAACACCGCAAGGGCCCAGAGCACGACGGTGACCAGGATCGGCACGTCGGTGATGAGCACTTCCGAGGGACTCCCTCCGCCCTCGCGGCGATAGAGGAGGTACAGGTAGCGGAAGACGCCGAAGACGACGAACGGGACCGTGAAGACGAGCGCCTGTGTTTCGTACTTCTCCACCGTCGAGGGGTTCACGGTGTAGATCGAGTACCCGATGACCGTGGCCGAGGTCACGATCGCGATCATCTGATCGAGGAGCGGAATGGAGTACTCCCCGAGCACGGGCCGGGAGGCGGGCGCTGCGTCCCGATTCGCCAACTCCGCGCGGCGCTTGCCGATGGCAAGAAAGAGCGCGAGAAAGAACGTGCACACGAGAAGCCACGGCGAGATCTCGACCCGCGCCGGCAGCGCCTCGACGCCGGCGACGGCGCGGAAGACGAAGCCCACGGCGATGGCGAGAACATCGAGGATGACGATCCGTTTCAGGCCGGCCGAGTAGCCGAAGTTCAAGATCAGATAGAGCACGGCCATGACGCCGAAGAGCGGCCGAAGCAGGAATGACAACCCCACGCCTCCGACGATCGCGATGATCGCGGCGGCGATGACGGGCCCGCGGCCGATCCTCCCTGCCGCCAGGGGCCGGAGGCGCTTGCGCGGGTGGAGCTTGTCGTTTTCGAGATCGGCGACGTCATTCAGCATGTAGACGCCGGACGAGAGGAGGCAGAACAGCGCGAAGGCGGAGAAGCTCGCGCCCACGAACTGGGGGTCCGTGAAGCGCCGCGCAAAGATGACGCCCGCGAAGAGGACGAGGTTCTTCGTCCACTGCCTCGGACGGCCCTCGACGAGGAGTGCCGCAATCATGGGGCGCCGTCCGCGGGCGGTCGCTCGTGCCCGGCCGCTCCAGAGATCTTCACGATCGCCTCCATGGCCGGCCCCTCCCGCATCAGATCTGCAGTCCGCCGCGGGCGCGCTCCTCGAGGAGATAGGTGCCGAGAGCAGCGGTCCAGGGCCGCAGCGCGAAACCGAACGTCTCCTGGAAGATGAAGTTCCTCAGCACGGAGTAGGCCGGCCTCTGCGCCGGCCGCGCGATCTCCTCCGTGGAAACCGGCACCACGGACACGTTGTGAATCCCCGCGTGCTCGAGTATCGCGCAGGCGAACCCGTGCCAGGAGCATTCTCCGGCATTCGTCACGTGATAGGTCCCGAACGCCTCGGAAGCCAGCAGCATCTCGATCGCCTCGGCCAGATCGGGGGTGTACGTCGGCGAACCGATCTGATCGTCCACCACGCGAAGGGGCCCGCCCTCGAGCGCCTGGCGCAGAATCGCGAGCACGAAGTTGCGCCCACCGGGCCCGTAGAGCCACGAACTGCGCACGATGTAGTGCGCCGGAAGCAGCGAGCGCACACAGATCTCGCCCGCGAGCTTGCTCCTGCCGTAGAGGTTCAGCGGGTGAGGCATGTCGAATTCGTCGTACGGGGATTCCTTCTCGCCGTCGAAGATGTAGTCGGTGCTCATGTAGAGCATCGAGGCGCCCGCGGCGGCGCAGGCCAGCGCCGTGTTGCGGGCCCCGAGCGCGTTCACTCGGTGGGCGATGTCGGGCTGCGACTCGCTGCCGTCCACGTCCGTGAAGGCCGCGCAGTGCACCACGGTGTCGGGCTCGGTCTTGCGGAGAACGGCGCGGATGGCCCCGCGATCCGTGATGTCGGCATCCTCAAGCGTGAGCGGAATGACCTCATGACGCATCTCGAGCCGCCGGCAAACGGCCAGCCCGAGCATCCCGTCGGCTCCCGTGACGGCGATCCGCATCGTAGTTTATTTCGCGTCCAGCAGACCGCGAACGACCTCCACCGCGTGGGCCAGCGCGTCGGGCAGCCGCTCCGGGTCCTTGCCCCCGGCCTGGGCAAGGTGCGGCTT
>JAGVPR010000282.1 GCA_020052115.1 Candidatus Eiseniibacteriota bacterium | reverse complement strand
GTCGTTCAGCGCGAGGTCCTGGACCCGCCGGGCGGAGAGCCGACCGAGAGGACCATTTCCGAGCCTCCATTCGTGGATAGCGCCGCACCGCAGGGAGCGACCGTCAGCTACCGCGTCTTCGCGCTGGACGTCTCGGGCAATCGTTCGGCTGGGAGCAACGAGCTGACCCTTGCCGTCTGCCCGGCTGTCGAAGCGCCCGCGGCACTGCAACTGCGCGACCCCTGGCCGAACCCGTTCGAGGGAGCCGCGACAATCCCCTTGGACGTCCCGCCGGAGCAGGTCGGAGAGATCCAACGCCTCCTGATCTTCGACGCCGCCGGTCGAACGGTGCGCGTCCTCTTCATGACACCGGAGGTTCCGGGCCGCATCGAGTTCGCCTGGGATGGGCGAAACGAGTCAGGTCACCGCGCGGCACCCGGCCTCTATCTGGTGCGTCTGGCAGGCGGAGGGAAGGGCGTCTTCGTCGTGAAGAAGGAGTGAGCCTCGCATTTCGGACATTCGCATCTTGTTCAATTGTAACTGTTTCTTTTCATTATACTTCCGGGTCGTAAAAAAACGTTGACACTCTGCTATCTTTCCTCTATCATCTTCACATGTGGTTGAGCGGTCACGAGGTCGCTCGCCTTTTCTAGCGATACCGAAGAGGACTTCCCCGGTGTGAGCCGGCTCGGTTCGGGCCAGGCTCGGACACCATCGGGCTCTCCTGAAGTCATCGGACCCCACACATCAGGAGGTCGTCTCGAATCGGCGCTAACGCCGAGGGAGAGAGTCTGCCATGCACACATCGAAGCTGCTTCTTCTGATGTTCATCGCCTCGATCGCGCTGGCCCCCTCAACCGTCGGAGCCTTCCCCGTTTCCTGGGGATCGAGCTGGGATGGGCCGGGCAACGATCTACAGTCGATCGTCAACAACTACCTCGGCGGCAGCGCCATCAACGTCCAGACCGACTACATAGGCCACGACGCCGGGGATCCGGATCCCTTCTACTGGCGGCTCGGCGGGGCGGCGAACATCCTCGTACATGAGCTGGCGAACAACAGCGCCGCCACGGCCTTCGGTTGGTACCGCCGGCCGGCCGTCGGCAGCGCGCCGGTCATAGATGGCGTCAACGACGGCGTCATTTTCCCGGGTCCGGCCCTGCCGGGGAACACGTACGTGCTCGACCTGCTGGCGCTCTACGGCAGCCCCGTCCAGGTCGGGTTCTATATCTCGACCCCGGCGAGCGGCTGGAACACGGCGGGCGAGCAGTTCTTCACCGACCGGCGTTACAACGACGTCGGACTGACGGGGACCCCCCTGCACGCACCGTTCGATGGCGGCGATCCCCAGTGCCTCGTCTACGACCTTTCTTCCGTGCGCGGGTATGAGTCCTATCTGCTCGCCTGGGAGGATCTGGACACGGGCGGCCCGGTCGGTTACACGAGCGACAACGATTTCAATGACCTTCTCGTCGAGATGACGCCGACGACCCCGGTTCCGGAGCCGGGAACGCTGACGCTGCTCAGCGGTGGTCTCTTGGGCTTGATCGGAATGATTCGCCGGCGCTCCGCGCGCGTCTGATCGCGGCGGCCCAGCCGGGCGACGATCTCGGCGCTCTCCCCTCGCTCCGCCGCGCCTCTGCCCATTTGACAGTGGGCTCGGGCGCGGCGGAGCTGTTTCCGGCCCTACCGCCCCTCTTTCGGCCCTTCCTCCGAGCAGGACTGCCCCAGTGCCGTTTGGGCAGAACACGAAGATCCTCTCCGCCGGCCGGCTGCCCTCTCACCCGCCTAATCGCCGACCCTCACGTCGTTTGCTCTTCAGTCCTCCGCCGCGGCACGCGACCTGCGCTCTGAGATGTCTCAAGTGGCCTGTTCCAGGTCGTTCGTTGCCCAAACGGCAGTGGCAGAGAGGAGACCAAACCATGAACGTCCATCCGCTGGCGGACCGAATCCTCGTGCGGCGTCTCGAGGAGGCGGAAACGAAGCGGGGCGGCATCATCATTCCGGACACCGCCAAGGAGAAGCCTCAGCAGGGCGAGGTGGTGGCCGTTGGCCCCGGCAAGCTCGACGACAAGGGAAACCGCGTTCTGCTCGAGGTCAAGAAGGGCGACCGGATCCTCATGAGCAAGTACGCCGGTTCTGAGGTCAAGATCGACGGCGAGGATTTCGTGATCATGCGCGAGGACGACGTCCTCGGCATCATCAACAAGTAGCCGTCGTTGCCCGTTCGCGACCGCCGCTGAACCCGCGGCGGATCCGACACCACCACAGCGAGGTGAATCGTCATGGCTGCGAAGCAGTTGCTTTTCCGTGAGGAAGCTCGTCAGGCGATCCTGGACGGCGTGGAGGTTCTCGCCCATGCCGTGAAGGTGACCCTCGGCCCGCGCGGCCGGAACGTCGTCATTGACAAGAAGTGGGGCGCTCCCACCATCACGAAGGACGGCGTCACCGTCGCCAAGGAAATCGATCTCCACGACCCCTATCAGAACATGGGCGCGCAGATGGTTCGCGAAGTCGCGTCGAAGACGAGCGATGTCGCGGGCGACGGCACAACGACCGCCACGATCCTCGCCGAGTCCATCTTCCGCGAGGGCCTCAAGAATCTCGCCGCCGGCTCGAATCCGATGTTCCTGAAGCGCGGCATCGAGAAGGCCGTCGAGGCGGTGGTCGAGGAGCTGAAGAAGCTGAGCACGCCGGTCAAGGGCCGCGAGCAGATCCAGCAGATCGCGACGATCAGCGCCAACGGCGATGAGTCAATCGGCAAGATCATCTCGGACGCCATGGACAAGGTCGGCAAGGACGGCACGATCACCGTCGAAGAGGCCAAGTCCATGGAGACGACGCTGGACATCGTCGAGGGGATGCAGTTCGACAACGGGTATCTGTCCCCGTACTTCGTGACGAACAAGGAGGAGATGGAGGTCGCCATCGAGGACGGCTACATCCTCCTGCATGAAAAGAAGATCTCGAACATGAAGGACCTGCTGCCGTTGCTCGAGCGCGTGAGCCAGAGCGGCCGGCCGATCCTGATCATCGCCGAGGACGTCGAGGGCGAGGCTCTCGCCACGCTCGTCGTCAACAAGCTGCGCGGCACGCTGCAGTGTGCGGCCGTCAAGGCTCCGGGCTTCGGAGACCGCCGCAAGGCGATGCTCGAGGATATCGCGGTCCTGACCGGCGCCCGCTCCGTCGTCTCCGAGGACCTCGGCATGAAGCTCGAGAAAGTGACCCTCGAGGACCTCGGCCGCGCCAAGCGGATCACCATTGACAAGGACACCACGACGATCATCGAGGGCGTGGGCAAGCCGGCCGACATCAAGGGCCGCGCCGACTCCATCCGCCGCCAGATCGAGGATACGACGTCGGATTACGACAAGGAGAAGCTCCAGGAGCGTCTCGCGAAGCTGGCCGGCGGCGTGGCGGTCATCAACGTCGGCGCCGCGACCGAGACCGAGATGAAGGAGAAGAAGGCCCGCGTCGAGGACGCGCTGCACGCGACCCGCGCGGCGGTCGAGGAGGGCGTGCTCGTCGGCGGCGGGGTCGCGCTCATCCGCTGCACTCCGGCGCTCGACAAGCTGACCTTGAAGGGCGACGAGGCCGTCGGCGTGCGCATCGTCAGGCGCTCGCTCGAGGAGCCGCTCCGCACGCTGGTGAACAACGCCGGCCGCGAGGGCTCGGTCGTCGTCGAGGAGGTCAAGAAGTCGAAGGATGCCGGCTACGGCTTCGATGTCGCGAACGAGCAGTACTGCGACCTCACGAAGGCCGGCATCATTGATCCGACGAAGGTCACGCGCACGGCGCTTCAGAACGCCGCCTCCATCGCGGCGCTCATGCTCACGACCGAGGCGCTCATCACGGAGCTGCCGGAGAAGGAGAAGAAGGCGCCGGCCATGCCGGGCGGCGGCGGCGGATACGAGGACATGTACTGATCTGATCCCCGGCGAGGGCGGGTGGTCGCTCCTGGAAGGGAACCGCACCCGTTCGGCCACGGCGCGGTGGCCTCGAGCCACTGCTCCGAGGGATCGCTTTCGACGCCCCGGTGCACGATGCACCGGGGCGTCTTTTCATTCCGGGAGGGCCGAGGCTGCGGTCGCATCAGCGCTCTCGCGCGCCGGAGCGTGCTGGGCTATAGTCCGCGCATCGTCCCTTGCTCCCCCAAGAAAATCATCGGGCTTTCAGGAAGAGAGGCCATGAAAGGTCCATCGAAGGCAGATCCCACCCCCCGGCCCGTGCGCCGTCCGGGAGCGCTCCTGGTCGCCGTTGCCGCCTTGGGTGTTGTGCTGGCCGTCTCCATCGCGCTTCGCGTGAGCGGGCGCGGGCGCTCCG
>JAGVPR010000032.1 GCA_020052115.1 Candidatus Eiseniibacteriota bacterium | reverse complement strand
TCGCGCGTCACGGGCTTGGCGAGGAAGGCGGCAGAGAGAGGCGGCGGTCGGCACGGGCCAAGCCCGCGCCGCCACGGCGCTGCAGGTCATCACAGCGTTCTACTGACGATGGAGTATCGACTAACTTGAACGCGAGTGTCTCTCGTTCCCATGAACACGATGCCGCCGTCAGGGTGGAGGCATTTCGGTGGCTTCAGAGCCAAGTACAGATCCATGGCGATGTGCTGCCGATCGACCTCCTGAGGAAGGGGTTTGAGCGCGACGGCTCCCGCGTGCCGCTGCTGGGACCTCAGGGGATATTCAAGCCTGCCGTCCTCGATCATTTGCCGCTCTCGATCACGACCGTGGCCAATGGGCCCTATGATGACAGCCTGACTGCCGATGGATTCCTCAGCTATCGATATCGCGGCACGGATCCGACCCACCGCGATAATCTCGGGCTCCGTGAGGCCATGCGCCTCCAGACTCCTCTGGTCTACTTCTATGGCGTCGCTAAGGGCCGATACCTAGCCCTTTGGCCGGTCTTCATTGTTGGCGACAATCCCGACGAACTTGCCTTCAGGGTCGCCGTCGACGATGCGCAGACAGCAGAATCCGCTGCCCAAGCCAGCGCCTCACCGACTTTCCAGATGCGGGAGTCTACCGGACGTCGCGCCTACATCACCTCCGTCGTCCGAACTCGTCTCCACCAACGCGTCTTCAGGGAGCGAGTCCTTCACGCCTACCGTGACCGCTGCACGCTGTGCCGGCTCGGTCACCGAGACCTCTTGGACGCAGCCCACATAATTCCCGACTCCTCGCCTACCGGGGAGCCACTGGTAACCAACGGGTTGGCCCTCTGCAAGATCCACCATGCTGCCTTCGATCACATGATTATCGGTATCAGACCCGACTATGTTGTCGAGGTTCATCCTCGAGTTCTGGCCGAGAGCGACGGCCCGATGCTCCGACACGGCCTTCAGGGTCTGCACAACTCCCCTCTTGCTCTTCCGCGTCGTCCGGATGACTATCCCGATTCTGGGCGACTGGCGGATCGATACGAACGGTTCAGGGGTGCCGCGTGATCCGCATTCCCGGCAGTGGCTGCCAATCGCCACGCGACTGGCAGCAGAACTACCGGTTGCACCAGCCAAGTGCTGTTGACACGCCGCGTGTCCCAAGCGGCACGCCAACTCGGTGCTCCGCGCCGGCCGCGCCCGCAGGCCATACGTGCCTAGATCGTCTGAACCGTCAGGGCCAGTGAAATACGGAGCCCCCATATGACCATCCTCTCGGCCGCTGTCCTCCTCTTCCTCGTGATGGACCCGTTCGGGAACATCCCGTTCTTCGTCGCGGCCTTGAGGGGCGTGCCCGAAGAGCGGCGCCGCCGGATCATCATCCGTGAGCTTCTGATCGCCCTCTTCGTGATGGTGATCTTCCTCTTCGGCGGGCAGTACCTGCTCTCGGCTCTGCAGATTTCCGAATCGGCGCTCACAGCCGCCGGCGGCACCGTCCTCTTCCTGATCGCCGTGCGGATGGTGTTCCCTCCGGCCGGCGGCGCCTCGGGCGCTGAAGTCCGGGGCGAGCCTTTCGTGTTCCCTCTGGCGATCCCCTACGTCGCGGGCCCCTCGGCCCTGGCGTCCGTGCTCCTCATCATGAACAGAGAACCCTCGCGCTGGGCCGAGTGGCTCCTCGCGCTCGGTGTGGCATGGTTCGCATGCGGCCTCATCATCTCGTCGTCGGGGTTCCTCTCGAAGGTCCTGGGCGACAAGGTCCTGATGGCGGTCGAGCGCCTGATGGGCATGGTGCTCGTAGCCATCGCGATCCAGATGCTCATGAGGGGGATCGCCCAGTTCGCCTCGAGCATGTGACGCCGGCCAAAATCCCCGCGAGCGCGGATCGCGTGATGCCTGCGAGCCCGCTCGAACCGCGTGACCGCGGGCTCGACCTCGCACCCTTATCGTCGAGCGGGAAGGGAAGCAGGTCGCCGTGGAAGCAGCAGTGACCCAGCTCCCGTAAGGCCCGGTGCCGTCCCCCGACGAGTCCCGCAAGCAACGCCACCCGCGGCATCGGGTATAATGGACTCGTCCCACAAACGGAGGTGCGATTCCATGCAGGTCGAGTTCACCGCCATCTTCAAGAAAGTCCCCGAGGGCTACATCGGTTTCATCCCCGAATTGCCGGGCGCCAACACTCAGGGCGGGACCCTCGACGAGGCCAGAGCGAATCTCCGCGAGGCAGCCCTGCTCGTTCTCGAGACGAACCGAACCCTCGCCGAAGAAGAACTCAAAGGTCAGGAAGTCATCCGCGAGCCTCTGCGCATCGCTGGCGCATGAAGCGAACGGATCTCATCCGCCACCTCGAATCACACGGTTGCCGAATGCTCCGCGAGGGCGCAGCGCACACGATCTACATGGCACCCGTTGTGCGAAAGATCTCCACTGTCCCGCGGCACCGGGAGATCAACGACTATCTGTCGCGCAAGATCTGCCGCGATCTCGAAGTGCCGGAGCCTTGACCCGTTCCCGGCAACGATAACAAGACCCGCTTCACCCCTGGACGTGACCCGCCCATGGCATTCCTCCCCATCGTGATCGGTTTCATCGCTGTCCTGTTCGGTGTGATCGGCCCGCGAAGAGCCTGCTCGACGTCGCCCTGTCGAAATGTAACCCGGAGCTACTGCCGATCTCGGTGTTCGAGGGCGTGCACGAGGTCTCCGAGCACAGGTTCCTCGACCTGCTCATGACGCTGTCGAAACGGGTCGCCGAACGCCGGCATCTCGACGACTCCGAGATGACCGTGATCCGGCTGCTCGACCCGCCGGCCGGGGTCGAGGACTACGTGGGGTTCGTCTCGGCGCTGGAGCGGCTGCAGGCCGGCCTCGCCCAAGCGGTGAGGAGAGACGGGGCGGCAGGGCAAACTTAGGCACGAGAACCCGTTTCCCCGTATACTTATGCCTCAAGGGTTGCCTGCGGACCGACACCACACGGGAGGAGCGATGACCCGAGTTGCCGCGACCGTCGCCGAGTACCTCGACGAACTGCCCGAGGATTGCCGCGAAGTCATCAGCGCGGTGCGGAAGCTCATCCGACGCCATCTGCCGGCCGGTTATCGCGAGTCCATCGAGTGGGGCGTGATCAGCTACGAGATCCCCCTTCGGAAGTACCGGTACACCTACAACGGAAAACCGCTTTGCTACGTGGCGCTGGCCGCGCAGAAGAACTACTGCTCGCTCTACCTCATGAGCGTCTACGGCGACGTGAAACAGACGGCATGGTTGAAGCAGGAGTTCAAGAAGGCGAAGAAGAAGCTCGACATGGGAAAGTCGTGCGTTCGCTTCCGCACGCTGGATGATCTTCCGCTCGATGCGATCGCGACGATCGTCGCCTCGACGCCGGTGGACACTTTCATCGCCCGCTACGAAGCCGTACAGAAAAAGTAGCGCTCGTTCGCCGGGGGATCGCCGTGAGCTGGATCGAGATGGTCTTCCTGGCCGTGGCGCTGTCTATTGACGCTCTCGCCGTCGCTCTTGCCGTATCGGCTGCCGGTCATACCCGCGCGCGTCGCGCCATCTTCAGAATCTCGTTCCACTTCGGCCTCTTCCAGTTTCTTATGCCGGTCCTCGGGTGGGCGGCCGGCACGACCATCGAGCCGCTCATCGCTCCCATTGATCATTGGGTCGCGTTCGTGCTGCTCGTGGCGGTGGGGATGCGCATGTTGCTGGCGAAACCCCAGGCTGCGTCTTCACGTCTCGACGACCCGACGCGCGGCGTGATGCTCGTGACGCTCTCGACCGCGACCAGCATTGACGCCCTCGCCGTCGGCCTGAGCCTCGCCATGCTGGGCGTCCCGATCTGGCTTCCGAGCATCACGATCGGCCTCGTGACGGGCATTCTCTCGCTCCTGGCGATCCTCACAGGCGCGCGCGTCGGCCCTCGGCTTGGGCGCCGGGCGGAGATGGTCGGCGGAGTCCTGCTGATGCTGATCGCGGTGCGGATCGTCGCGAGCGAGATCGTGTTCTAACGCGGTCCGGCCTCCTCTCTCGGCAGATCTGCGGCCGATCTCAACCACTGGAAACAGGCGAGGCCTCGCTGTCTCCGCCCCCAGAACAGCGGTCCGACCCAGAAGATGCGGAATCAGCTACATATAAAGATCGCCCCGCCCGAAATTCTTCACATGGGCCGAGGTTTCCGGGCGCGATCGTCGTGCGCGGAACGGCTGGGTTGGTCTGTCCAGGGCGCGGCGGTTCGTGTCCGGTAGGCCATCGACAACTTCCGAATGTCCGGGGTCCTGATGCAGAGCATCTCTTCCGGCTCGCAGGTTGGCCGCCTCGAAGCGGCTCTCGAAAAGGCCGAGACGGCCCTTCGGGAAGAGCGCGAGCTTCTCGCCGGTGGCCCGACGGTAATACTGAAATGGCGGGACGACCCGCACTCAGCGCTCGACGACGCCTCGCCCAACGCGGAGCAAGTTCTCGGCTTCACGCGCGAGGATCTCACGAGCGGGAGAGTGACCCTCCACGAGAGGATGCACCCGGAGGATGTCGGACGGGTCGCCGCCGAGCTTGCCGAGCATGCGCGGAGCGGACACACCGCGATGGAGTTGGAGTTCCGCCTCTGCACCCGGCACGCCGAGTATCGCTGGTTTCACGAGTCAATCGCCGTCCGTCGCTCGAACACCGGCGACGCGACCCGCTCCCACGGGTATCTCACAGACATCACGGACCGGAAGCTCGCGGAGGACGTGCTGCTGGAGCAGCGCGTTCTCCAACAGACGCTGCTGGATGCGCTTCCGAACCCTGCGTATTTCAAGAACAGGCATGGCGTCTACACCGACTGCAACAGGGCGCTCACCGAATTTCTGGGCCGCAGGTCTGAGGACCTGATCGGAAAGACCGCGCTCGAAGTCGTCTCTCGGGATCAAGCCGAACTGGCGCGCCGCAAGGATCTCGAGTTGATGGAGAACCCGGGGACGCTCCGGTACGACACCCGGATCGAGGTCGCCGACGGCAAGGTCCGCGATGTGATGATCAGCAAGGCGGCCTTCACCGACCGCGAAGGGCGTGTTGCCGGTCTGGTCGGTATCGTGGTGGACATCACGGAGCGCAAGAAGGCGGAGGAGAGTCTCGCGCGAAGCACCGCTCTGCTCTCCGGCTTGCTCGACTCCATTCCCGATCTCGTCTTCTTCAAGGACGCCGCAGGCCTCTACTTGGGATGCAACCTCGAGTTCGCGCGCTTCGTCGGGCGGTCGCGAGATGAAATCGTCGGACACACGGATGCCGAGCTGTTCGGAGCCCATGCGCCGAGGATCTCGCGAGTGGAAACATCGGGCCAAGGCGCAACCGAGGCTTCGTCTCTCAGCGAGGAG
This sequence comes from Candidatus Eiseniibacteriota bacterium, assembly GCA_020052115.1. Taxonomy (GTDB): domain Bacteria; phylum Eisenbacteria; class RBG-16-71-46; order JAGVPR01; family JAGVPR01; genus JAGVPR01. The sequence goes on along the minus strand of JAGVPR010000032.1, from coordinate 2,525 downwards.
TGGGTCAGCGATCCCGATGGGCACCGGGTCCATCTGGAAACGCTCGTCGCGCCCCTACTTCTCCCCGGCGGTGAACGGCTTGGGTCGCTCGGCGTGTCGCGCGACGTCACCGAGCGCGAGCAGGCCGCGAAGGCGCTTCGGACCGCGCTGGCCGAGCAGACGGACTTGAACCAGCACCTCGAGGAGGTAACTCGGAGGGCGAACGACTTGGCCGCTCAGGCGGCGATGTCGGACGCGGCCAAGAGCGAGTTCCTCGCCTGCATGAGCCACGAGATCCGCACGCCGATGAACGGCGTCATCGGAATGACAGGCCTCCTGCTCGAGACGGATCTGACGCCGGAGCAGAGGCAGTTTGCCGAGATCGTCCGTTCGAGCGGCGAGAGCCTCCTCTCGCTCATCAACGACATCCTCGACCTGTCGAAGATCGAGGCGAAGCGTCTCGACCTGGAGGCGCTCGAGTTCGACCTTCGCTCGACCGTGTACGACACGGCCGAGATGCTCGCGATCCAGGCTCACGGGAAGGGTCTGGACGTGGCGTGCCTGGTGGATCCCGATGTGCCCTCGGCGCTGAGAGGCGATGCGGCGCGCCTGCGTCAGGTGATCGTCAACCTCGGCGGCAACGCCGTCAAGTTCACCGAGCGCGGCGAGATAGATATTCATGTCGGCTTGGCCGCGGCCGGGGAAGATGACGTCGAGCTGCTCGTCTCGATCAGGGATACCGGCGTCGGAATCCCGGCGGACCGGCAGGGAGCGCTGTTCACTCCGTTCACGCAAGTGGACGGATCCACGACACGCAAGTACGGGGGCACCGGCCTCGGCCTGGCGATCTCGAAGGAGATCGTCGGCTTGATGGGCGGGAAGATCGGTCTCGATAGCCGGGCGGGAGAAGGCGCGACCTTCTGGTTCACCGTCAAGTTCGCGCGAAGCGCAGAGAAGCGACCCGCGGGCTGCGGCGCTCTTCCCGATCTCGCCGGCGCCGCCGTGCTGATCGTGGATGACAGCGAGATGAGCCGCGCGGGGCTCTCGACCCAGCTTCGCGCGCGGGGCTGCAGCGTCGAGGAGGAAGGCGGCGGGGAAGCTGCTCTCGTTCGGATGCGCCAGGCCGGCGCGCCGCCGTTCGATGTCGTCCTCGTGGATCATGAGATGCCGGGGTTGAGCGGTGAGGATTTCGGGCGGCGCATCCAGGACGATCCGGGGATGGGCCGCACGCGACTCGTCCTCATGACCCGCCTCGGCTCGCGCGCTGTGGCGCCGCAGGGCTTCGCCGGGTGCCTCACGAAGCCGATTCGGGAGGCCGTCCTGCACGACGCCGTGCTGCAGCTACGCCAGGGTGCGGTCACGCTCGTAGCGACCGGCCCGCGGCACGAAGCCGAAGAGAGCGATTCCGCCGCGGCCCGGCGCGATCTACGCATTCTCATCGCCGAGGACAACCCCGCCAACCAGGCGGTTGCGCGGGCATTGCTCGGCCGGTTGGGGTGCAATGCGGATGTCGCCGCGACCGGGCTCGAGGCTCTGGATGCGCTGACCCGGATCCGGTATGACCTTGTCTTCATGGATTGCCAGATGCCGCAGATGGACGGCTACGAAGCGTCCAGAGCCATTCGCAACCCCGGGTCGGCCGTGCTCGACCACGGTGTGCCGATCGTCGCGATGACGGCCAACGCGATGCGCGGAGACCGCGAACGCTGTCTAGCGGCCGGCATGGATGACTACATCGCCAAGCCGATCCATCTCGACGACCTCGCGCAGGCGATCGCGCGCATTCTCTCGCGCCGGGTCTCCGGGGCGAGATCGGCAAGTCCAACGGAGGTCACTGCTGGTTCGGATGCGGAGGCAGCACCTTCGGAGTCCGAGCCGGATGCCCGCCCCCCTGTCTTCATCGAAGCCGAAATCCTCGGCCGCGTCCTTGGCGAAACGAGCTTCCTGCGAGAGGTCATTGCGACTTTCAGGGATGATGCGCCTCGCCGCTTCGAGGCCCTTCGTCTCGGCCTCGAGCAGAACGACGCCAAGGGCGCCCGGTTCCACGCCCACTCGATCAAGGGATCGGTCTTGAGCATCGCCGCCCCCGAGGCAGCCGGCATCGCCGCGAAGATCGAGAAGCTGTCGGAGGGCGACCGTCTCGAGGAAGCGAGGATCCTTCTGCCCATTCTGGAGGAGGCGATGCAGCGATTGGACGAGGCGCTGGCGGCCTGTGAGTACCGCATAGCGGCGTGAGGCGCGCTACTCCTCCGCCTTGCTCCTTCCCAGCACGATCTCAACGATCATGAGCGCGAGCACCGCGAGGAGGAGCGGGCGCCACATCTCGCGCCCGTGCCGCGCCTCGAGAAGCGACCGCTCGATCTTGTCCTGCGGCCGGAGCGTCACGAGCGAGGTCTTCTCTCCGAAGAGGCGCTCCACGTCGTGAATCCGCGCCGGCGCGAGATCGCTCTCGCGCGTGTCGAGGTTCACGGCGAAGTCGGCGAGCCGTCCCCCGGCCGAGACGAACCGGTACACGCCCGGCGTCTCCGCTGGCTCGGCGCGAAGGA
>JAGVPR010000166.1 GCA_020052115.1 Candidatus Eiseniibacteriota bacterium | reverse complement strand
GCGCGCGTCGGCGAGCGGCGCGTGCTCGGCGCGGCCTCGCTCGATCGCGAGGAGATTGATCGCGTCTGCGTGCTCCGCGAGGGCTCGGCATTCTCCGAAGAGGCGCTCGCCGGCGACGTGCGGAGGCTTCTCTCGCTTTACGATCAGAGCGGCTTCCCGTTCGCGACGGTCGAGGTCGGCGGCTTCCGCGCGAGCGAGGGGGGACACCTCTCTTACGAGATGCGGGTCGAGGAGGGCGAGCGCGCGGTGATCGAGCGCGTGGAGTCCCCGGGCACGAACGCTCTCCGGCCCGACGTGCTCGCGCGCCTTCTGGAGTCACGGCCGGGCGAGCCGTACGACGGACGGAGACTCGTTGAGGGGCGCGAGCGGCTTCTGCGCTCGGGTTTCTTCCGCACGGTGGACGAGATCGAGGTGCTCGAGGGAAGCGCGCCGGGCCGTGTGGTGTTACGCGTCCCTGCGACCGGCGCGCCCGTCAATGCCGCGCAGGCGGTCGCGGGGTACTCGGGCGCGGATCAACAGCTCACCGGACTCTTCGACCTCAGGCTCGGGAACATCGCGGGCACCGCGCGCCGAGGCCGCGCGCGCTGGGAAGGGCGCGGCGAAGGCGTCTCGCGATATCTCATCGAGTACGAGGAGCCGTGGCTCCTTCGCACGCCGCTTTCACTTCGCGTGGGACTCGATCACGAGCTGCACGAGCCGGCGTTCACGCGCACCGTGGCGACCGCGGAGGCCGCCTTCCCGGTGAGCGGATCACTCTCGCTTCTCGGGGGCGGATCCGCGGAGAGATCGGTGTTTCCGGCGGGGGATCGCATGCGAAGCCGCGTGTCATCCACGCATGTCGGGATCGAGGTGGACCGTCGCGACCGCGCCCTGAGTCCGCGGGAGGGCGCGCGGCTTCGGATCCTCGGCCGGCGGGGCGAGCGCAAGGAGACCTATCGCGATTCGACCGCCGCCGGCGCGCGCCGCACATCTCTTCGCGGGCTCGAGGCCGACTTCGACGTGTACCGCCCTGTCGGCGGGAGGCAGGTTCTCGCGCTCCTCGGCAAGGGACGGCTCGTGACCGCGGGCGGCGGGCCGGTTCCGGAGGAAGAGCGATTCGTGTTGGGCGGGGCGGCGAGCCTTCGCGGCTACCGCGAGGAACAGTTCCGCTCCTCGCGAATCGGTCTCCTGCAGCTCGAGTACCGCGTGCTTCTCTCACCCGACGGCACGCGGAGCTTTCTCTTCACGGACGCCGGCTACGCGCGGCCGGACGATGGCGCGCATGGAGATGAGGTCCACGTGGGCTACGGCGCGGGGCTTCGCATCGCATCGAAGATCGGGCTCGTGGGCGTGGACTACGGGCTCGCGACGGGCGATGGGCCGCTCGACGGGCGGATCCACTTCAGGCTGGAGGCGGCGTTCTAGCGACATTAGGAGTGGCCTCGGGTGGTCTGATTCGTCAAGAAGGTCTTGTCCAATCGTCTACAACGAATCAGGAGGTCCGCAGGATGCGCACAGAGTGTACTGCGGTTCAGCTGAGTTTCGAAGGTCACGGAACGTATCGCGTGGTGGCGGACTTCGGGGCTGTACCGCCAGCCGGCCGCCCGAGGCTCGGCAACCACCAATGTGCGAACCACAACGAAGAGGTTGCGTGTTCACGGCGCCGCCGGGCGGGGGATCCGGGCGACAGATCGGGGAACGGCACTCCATGATTCCTGACGGCGTGCCGGACGCTGCTCCGAACCTTCACTTCTTCTTCCAGAACCGATACGTGCAGACCTTCCCCTTCTTCCCTGTCTCAGTGAGGATGAGCTGCGCCACGTCGGCACCAAGGTTCACGCCCCGGGTCCGCGCCTCCGACTCCGAAGAGAATTCTTCCATCGCGATCGCGGCATGACCCTGCACGAGCTCGAGCGTAGTGGACTGGCTGCCATCTGCGATGCGTACCCGGTTCTGCTCTTCCGTGAGCCTGGGGGCACCGCGTGCGGCGCAGCCCAGCAAACACGCCACCAGCGCACACACCGCCGCTCGCCCGAGGCGACTACTCGGTGTCATGGAACGCTCCTTCCAGTGCCGCCCGGATCTCGACCCTGGAATCGAGCAACCCGATCTCCCGCGGTGTGCCGTTCAAAGACATCCCCGACGGCGCAAGCTTCACTATTTCCCCTCGAATGGTCACATCGGCGCTGCCGGGAAAGAATGGCAGCCAGGTTGGAATCCAGAGGAGCGCGCCGGAGAGCTTGGTCGCGAGTCCCTGTTGAACGGACACGGACAGGTTGATGATCCCGTCGCCGTGATACCGCTCGACCATTGCGCTCAGCGTGTCAGCGATGCCGCCCTCCGAAGTCAATCGGATCAGGCCGTAGCCCAGGGTGCGGAATGTGCGCTTGTACGCGAACGAGTGGACGGTCTGGAGCTCCCTGCCCTTCATGACGATGTTGTTGTCCTTGTCGTACAGGAATGCGCTCATCGAGGTCGTGTGCCGCAGGGAATCGAAGTGCAATGCTCCTCTGCTGGAACTGCACCCCGCGAGACCAAGGCACAGACCACATGCCACGACCGCCAAGCCGCGTATCCGCACCAGAGATCGATTCATGACCGCGCCCTTCTTCATCAAACGACCGGTCTCGGCTCTTCGCGCCTCCGACCCGGCACGCTCTGACCCGGTCCGGTAGGGCCCCTCTGCGACGGTCCCGTCTACCTGCGCTGCAGCGCCAATTCCACCCCGCGATCGGTCTCCCGAACGAAATCTGCGCGGAGGAGCAGGGAGCGACTGCGAATGTAGAACACGGAGCCCTTCTTGACGACCAGCGAACGTTCTTGGAACGACCCGTTCGCCTCCTTATCGATCTCCGTGGCGCCGTCACCCTCGACCGACACTATGATGGAGGATACGAAAGGCGAATCCCTCCGCTTCGTGCACTTGATGACGATCCGTCCGGCCATTATCGACGCGGCACCGTCGAGGGGAAGTTCAACGGAGGACGGAATGACAAGATCCTCCGGTTCGGTTGGCTTCGTGTGATACTTCGATCCGTAGAGGAGGCCGTAGTTGCCTTGGGAGGCGAAGAACAGCCAGAAGCCAGCACGCGTGCGAAACATCAGGCTGTCGATCACCGCCACGGCGCCCGAATCCGCACGCGCGAAATCGAGGGCCGGAATGAGCTGCTTGTCGACGATGTTGCTGCCCTGGGTCGTGGTTGCCCACATCGAGGCGACGGGCGTGGCGGCGACCATGATCTCGTTCGTGACTGTGCCGGTGAAAGCCCGGCCGCGGTAGAGGCCCGTCTTATCGGAGGGAGTGCCACCGATGCGCGCCACCTTGCCGACCAGGACAGGTTGCAGGACGTTGGCGGCCGTCATCGTGCTCGCAGCCGGAGCGCACCCACCCGCGGTCAGCACCACGGTGAGGACGCACAACATGAGAACATGTCTCATCTGCTCTCCCGGTAGGGTGGATAGCACTTTCGAGGTCGCGCACACGGTAGCCCCCAATGACCCCAGCGTCAAGCCCCAGATTGTGGTCCGAATAGTGACGGTTGTAGGGCGCCCAGGCGTCCCGGTGACAGCGTCCGGACTTCCGTTCGAGCGAGCATTTCCGCTGGCAAAGCGGCGGCGGCCTCGAGTCTCGGGATGCGCTGGCAGCCCGCCCCCCTCCACGGTGGTTCGATGTCCAGCAGTATGGTCGGGAGCCGGCGATGCCCGCCGACTCGAGTTCTCGCAAGCGTCCACGCCAGGGGCTATCTCCGCAAGCACGAACGGCTCACCAAACCGGAATCCGCACGGGGAAGGAAGAGACCGTCCTCCAGAGGGGAGCAAAGGCCACGACAACCCTTCTGCTCGCCTTCCCTCCCCATCGGAGTGGTGGAGAGAGGGTCGGCCCAGCCCAGAAATCGCTCTCCGCGACTCCGCGCAACCCGTGACGCGCCCGCCCCGGCGCCCCCTCAATAGTTCCTGTTGTACACATCCAGTATCTCCTCCGCCCCGATCGCCGGATCGAGCCAGACCTCGCGCGGCACCGACATCCAGCGCTCGTTCGTGCGCCGGCGAGCCACGCGCCGGATCTCGAACAGGTGCTCGAGCGTGATGTTGTCGGTCGAGATGTTCCCCGCGCCGCCGCCACAAGAAAGCGTGAGCGACGGTTTCAAGCTGTTGAAGATCCCGCCGATCGCCCCCTGCGTCGCCGGCGTGTTCACGACGACCCGCCCCACATTCATCCGCGAGAAGTCGGTGATCACGTTCTCGTCGTTCGCATAGAGCGCCAGCGTGTGCCCGATCCCGCCGAGCGCGCTCACCGCCTCGCAGATTGCGAACGCCTCGCCGTAGTCGCGCGCCACGTAGTACGCCAGCACAGGCGCGAGGATCTCGTGCGAGAGCGGATGCTCGCGCCCTACGCCCTCCGGCTCGGCGATGAGGAGACGCACGCTCGCGGGCACCTTGAAGCCCGCCTGCTCCGCGATCTCGGCGGCCGGCTTCCCGACGATTCCCGCCTTCATCGTCCGGCGATCGTTGTCGTAGCACACCGGTCCGAGGGCCTTCATCTGTTCGTGCGTGCAGAAGTACGCGCCTCGCTCCTCGAGCAGCGGCCGCAGGATCCGGTCAACATCCGGCTCCACGACGAGGGCCTGCTCGCTCGCGCAGACGGTGCCGTTGTCGAAGGTCTTCGAGTGCGTGATGTACCGCGCGGCGAGCGGAATGTCGGCGGAGGCATGCACGTAGACCGGCACGTTCCCCGGCCCGACGCCGAGCGTCGGCCGCCCGGACGCCTGCGCCCGGCGCACGATCTCCCCCGTTCCCGTGGCGAGGATCAGCGCCACCTTCGGGTGCGCCATCACCTGCTCGAGATACTCCTTCTCCGGTCGAGTGATCCACTGCACCGCGTTCTCCGGCGCCCCGGCGCCGCGGGCCGCCTCGTAGAGGATCTCGGCGGCGCGGCGGCACGCGCGGCGAGCCGCTCGATGCGGGCTCAGGATCACGGCGTTTCGGGTTTTCATGCAGATGAGGAGCTTGAAGATCGCGGTCGAAGTGGGGTTCGTGACCGGCAGTGTGGCGAAGATGATCCCCTTGGGCTGTGCGATCTCCGTGATTCCCGAGACCGGATCGTCGGATAAGATGCCGACCGTCCGGCGGCGCCGGATGTCCTCGTAGACGAGTACGCTCGCCCAGCAGTCCTTGATCACCTTGTGCTCGTAGACGCCGATGCCCGTTTCCTCGTGCGCCACGCGCGCCAGCTCGTGCCGCGCGTCGAAGGCCGCTTCGAAGACGGCGCGGACGATGCGATCCACGGCGTGCTGGTCGAGGGAGCGGAAGTCCTCGGCGGCCTGCGCCGCGCGTCCGACGATCTCCTCTGCGGTGTTCGCGGTCATCTCCATGTGGATATATCCATCCGAGGACCCGGGGCGAGGCCGGAGAAGCTCCGGCGCGGACCACGCGAGGCTAGCATGCGGCG
>JAGVPR010000347.1 GCA_020052115.1 Candidatus Eiseniibacteriota bacterium | reverse complement strand
GCGACGGCCCCGGCCGCGGAGCCCGCGGGTGCTCCGCCGACCATCCTCGTCGTGGACGATGAGCCGAGCATCCGGCGCCACTTCGAGCACGAGCTGTCGCGACGCGGTTACCGTGTGGTGCTCGCGGAAAACGGGCTCGAGGCGATTCAGAAGGCACGCGCGCTCAAGCCGGCGCTCATGCTCCTCGACATCATGATGCCGGACCTCATGGGACTCGACGTGATCCGGATCCTCAAGAACGACCCGGCGACCTCGGCGATTCCGGTCGTCGTCGTCTCCGTCGTCGAAGATCGCGAGCGCGGGCTGCAGCTCGGCGCGAGCGACTACCTGACCAAACCGGTGAAGCCGCAGGCGCTCGTGGGGCGCATAGAGTCGTTGCTCTCGCAGAGACGTCCCCTCGTGCTTCTCGTGAGCGGCGACGTCGAGGGCTCGGCCGACATCCACGAGATCCTGGCGCAGACTCGTTATCAGCTCGAATGCTCCGCCACGAGCGAGGAGGCCCGCGAACGCCTGGCCGCGGGCGACGTGGATCTCGTCGTGCTCGACGGCCAGGATCCGACGATTGACGCCCCGGCTATCCTCCGGGACCTGCGCGGGAACGCGCAGCTCGCCGTGACGCCCGTCATCGTCCTCACGGCCCAGTGCGTCGAAGGGGTCGAGATCTGCCGGGCGAACAGCCCGGCGGAGCGTTACATGCCGCGCGACTCGGGGCCGGCTTCGATCACGCAGACACTTCAGGAACTGCTCAATCGCCCCGAGCCCGCAGAGGAGGCCGCATGAGCCGCGCCTTTCGCATTCTCGTCGTGGACGACGAGCCGTTCCTCGTGAAGATCCTCATGCACCTCCTGGCGAATCGCGGATTCGAGGTGCGGTCGGCCGGGGACGGCGAGGTCGCCGTTCGCATCGCGATGGAATTCCTTCCCGATCTCGTGTTGCTCGATGTGATGATGCCGGCCATGACCGGCCACGAGGTCTGCCGCCTGCTCCGCGCGGATCCCGCGACGGCCGCGGCTCACATCATCCTGCTCTCGGCGATGGGGCAGAGAGAAGATCGGGACGCGGGGCTTGCCGCCGGCGCGGACGAATATGTGATCAAACCGTTCTGCACGGGCGATCTCATGGCTCGTGTCGAGGAAGCGCTGTCATCCAGATTCGAAGAGGAGCACAAAGCGGCATGAGAAGATCCGTCTGCTGTCTTGCGGCCGTGCTGGCCCTCTGGCCGTGCGGAGAGGCGCCGGCCATCGGTTCGGGACTGAGTTCGCCCGAGGAGGAGTTCATCTTCTCCGAAAGCGAGATCGTGACCTCGGCGACGTTGTCTCCGGAGCGCGCTTCCGCCGCGCCCGCCTCCGTCACGGTGGTGACGGCGGAGGAGATCCGCCGGCACGGCTACCGCACGCTGGCCGAGATTCTCAGGGGGCTAGCGGGCTTCTTCGTGGTCAACGACAGGGACTACGAATACGCCGGCGCGCGAGGGCTGTTGAGGCCGGGCGACTACAACAACCGTATCCTCATACTCCTCGACGGCCACCCGCTGAACGATGACTGGATCGGAGCCTCCGCGATCGGCGTCGATCTCGGAGTGAACCTCCTCCGCGCGGACCGCATCGAGATCGTTCGCGGTCCGGGATCCGCCCTCTATGGATCGAACGCACTTGTCGCGGTCGTGAACATCGTGACGCTCCAACACGCCGCAAGAGCGGGTAAGGAGTTTGAGGTCTCGGAGACCGCGACGCGTGAAGGCGCCGTGCACGCCGCCGTGGCCGCCGGCGGGGGAGTGTGGGATTCCGCCGATCTTCACGCGGAAGTCGAAGGCCGGATCGGAGACTCGGGCCGGATCCTCGTCACGGGATCCGTCTCGACGACGGCAGGCGAGCCGACGATCCTGCTCCCGGCAACCGACGAATTGCCGGGGGGGTTCGAAGCTCGAGACCTGGACAGCGAGCGTGCGCGCGATGTCTCGCTCCGCTGCACCGCGGGGCCCATCGAGATTGATGGAATGGCGGTCTACAGGCACAAGACGGTCCCGACCGGCTCGTTTGGAACGGTGCTGGGTGACCGGCGGGGGAACACGAACGACAGGCGTGCCTTCCTTCGCGGGCGCCTCCGCACCCGGGCCGCGCGCTCCGATATCGAGGTATCCCTCTCGGAGGACTATTTCCACTACGACGGCGCTTACCCGTACTTCGAGGAAGATGCTCCGATCTCCACCGACGATGCCGTGGGTTACTGGACGACGGCGGGCGTCATCGTGAGGCCTCCGGTCTTTGGCCGGCAGGAGCTGACACTCGGCGGCGAGCACCAATGGCACGAGTTGGAAAGCGGCATTCGCTGGCTGAGCGCGGGCGGGGAGGAGATGGGGCGATTCGATATGCCGGATGATCGGTTCCAAGTCTGGAACTTCTTCGCCCAGGACATCGTGGCGCTCGGCCGAGGCTTCGAGATCACGGCGGGGAGCCGTTTCGACCACTACCCCCATTTCGGCGGGGAGGCCACCGGGCGGGTGGCGGTTGTATGGAGCGCGAGAGCCGGCACCGTTCTCAAGGCTGTGGCCGGGACCGCATTCAGGGCGCCCAGCCGGTACGAGCTCTTCTACACGGACAATGGCGAAAGCCAGGTGGCGAGCCCCGACCTCCACCCCGAGCGGCTCCGCACGCAGGAGCTCTCCGTCGAGCAGGATTTGCTCGGGGCGGCGCACTTGCGGATCAGCGCCTTCAAGATGCACTTGGACGGCCTCGTTGATCTCATCGAGCTGGAGGACGGGCTGCTGCAATACCAGAACTCGGGTCACGCGCTCTCGCGCGGCCTGGAGCTTGCCGGCCGCTGGAACGGCGCTTCCGGCCTCCTCGCGCACGCGACCCTGTCCGTGCTCGAGGCCACCCATCACGAGACCGGCATCCGGTTGAGCAACACGCCTCGCTTGATCGCCGGAGCGGGCGTCTCGGTCCCGGTCGTTCGGGAGCGGCTCTTCGCCAGCGCGCTCGTCCGCGTCGTCGGCGAACGGCCCACACTCACCGGCGACCAGGCGCCCGCGTACGGCGTCGCGGATCTGGCGCTTCTGTATCGCGGCGGCTCCTGGCCGATCGAGCTGTCTCTGCGCGCACAGAATCTCTTCGATGAGCGGTACTACGACCCGGGGTCTCCCGAGCACCCGACCGACATGATCCCGCAGCCGGGACGGTTCATTTCCATGAGGGCCTTGTATGCGTTCTGAAAGGGCGGTCGCGATTGTCGCCAGGGATGGAGCGCGGCGATGAGCGCTCCCCGGAGGGTTCTCGTCGCTGATGATGAGCCGAGCCTGCTTCGAGTACTCACGTTCCTTCTCGGCAAGCAGGGGCACGAGGTCCGCGCGGCCGAGGACGGCGAGGAGGCCCTGCGGCTCGCGGAGGAATTCCGGCCTCATCTGCTGATCCTGGACGTCATGATGCCGAAGATGAACGGCTACGATGTCTGCCGCAAGGTCCGCGGCGAGTTGCAGCTCGAGAAGAGCTACATCGTGCTTCTCTCGGCGCGGGCGCAGGCGGCCGACCGCGAAATGGGCCTGGAGGCCGGCGCCGACGAATACGTCACCAAGCCGTTCGCGTCGGCGGCCTTTCTCGATCACGTGCGGGAGATCTTCGAGCGCATCGCCGGCCGCGACGCGGATGACGATGCGATGCGGGGCGCGGCCTGACGGTGCCGGCTCACGGACCGAGACGCACGGCCCGGGCCCGACCCGCGGCTCGCCCGCGTTCCGGGCCCGTCATAGCCCCTTTTCCCCGGCGTCGCCGTGTCGTACGATGGTCGCCGCAGACTCCGCCGCCCTGGAGCTGACGTTCCTCCGCCAGTGACTGAATGCGTCGAACCCGTGCACGGCGCGATCGTGTCCGAGGCCTCTTTCGCGGCCCGGGCGCGCCGGCCCAGGAGGTTTCCACGATGCTGGCCCGTGTGGGCAAGGCGGCGCCCGATTTCGAGGCGAACGCGTTCATGAAGGGCGATTTCGAGAAGGTGAAGCTGTCGGACTACAAGGGCAAGTGGATCGTGCTCTGGTTCTACCCGGGCGACTTCACCTTTGTGTGACCGACGGAGCTGGCGGCGGTCGCCGCCCGATACGTGGAACTGAAGGCGCTCGACGTCGAGGTGCTCGCGATCAGCACGGACAGTCAGTTCGTCCATCAGGCCTGGCATGAGGCCGAGCTTTCGAAGATGGTGCAGGGCGGGATCCCGTTTCCGATGGTCTCGGATGCCGGCGGGCGGATCGGTCAGGTGTACGGGGTCTACGATCCCGACGAGTGCGTGGACATTCGCGGGCGCTTCATCATAGACCCCGACTTCAACATCCGTTCGATGGAGATCCTGTCGCTCGACGTGGGCCGGAATCCGCTGGAGCTGATCCGTCAGATCAAGGCCTACCGGTATGTGTGCTCCACGGGCGAGGTGACACCCTCGGGATGGCAGCCGGGACAGAGCGGGCTCAAGACCAGCGCCGAACTCGTCGGCAAGGTCTATCAAGCCTGGAAGCCGTAGGCACATCGGCCGCGGGCCGCGCAGGTCCGCCGCCGCGTTTGGAGGAACGATGGTCGCGCAGGAGCCGCTCGACATCCTCGCGATGGCGCCGCACCGCGACGACGTGGAGCTTCTCGTCGCCGGCCTCCTCATCCGCGCCGCGGATCAGGGGTACCGGACCGGTGTCGTGGACATGACCGAGGGGGAGCGTGCGACGCGGGGCGACGTGGCCACGCGCGCGCGTGAGGCCGAGGCGTCGGCCCGCATCATGGGGCTTGCGGTCCGCGAGAACCTCGGACTGCCCGACGGCGAGATCGCCGACATCACGCCGCAGCGGATGCGCGTGGTAGAGGCGCTCCGCCGATTCCGGCCTAAGGTGCTGCTGCTTCCATACTG
>JAGVPR010000356.1 GCA_020052115.1 Candidatus Eiseniibacteriota bacterium | reverse complement strand
CGCTGCCGGTTCCTGCGGAGCAACAGAAACCTTCCAGCGACGTGCGATTCCGGATCGGAGGACGGATCAATGACTCGACCTCTCGTTCTTTCCTGCGCGATCGCCTGTTTCGTGGCGCTCTTTCTCGCGGCCCTTCCCTCCACCGCCCAGGAATCGCCCCCGCGTTTGATCGGGGGCGCCTACGATCCGGCGCTTCCGGCAGCGATGCTTCAGCGATCGCTGAACCATCCACAAACGCCGCTCTCCGGATGCGTTCGTTCCTTCCCGGAGCCCGCCGGAAAGACCGGCGCCTGCCCGCCCGCCTGGCAGAAGTGCGACGCCGCGCCCTTCCTCTATGGCGACACGTTCGTCATCCACATCTTCGTCACCGACGATAACAGCTCCTGGTCAACCTCCTCGTGGTGGCCTTGGGATTGGACGCGGTGCACGGCCGCAGCGACGGCTCGCGATGCCGTGGAGTGGATCGAGGACCACTCGCCCGGCGATCTCGACGTCTCGTTCAGCATCGCTCACACCGACAGCTTCTACTACTACAACGCGACCGTCTCGGGGCGCTCGGCCCACGGCGACCCTTATGCCTGGACTTCTGACACGGTCCCGCAGGCGATCGGGTTCGGCGACTACGACGGCGATGGCTTCACCATGGACGATCTGCTGGAGTCCAACCGCTCCGCCACGCGCACGAGCGGGACGTGGGACAACGTGATCGCGGTCATCCACGTGAACCACAACGGCCGCTCGCACGCCTACTCGTGGCTCGCGACATCCATCAACTACGAGGAGTATGGCGACTGGAATACCTATGCGCACGAGATCATGCACCTCTACGGCGCGAGCGATGAGTACGAAGATTCTGTTACGCACGTGTGCGGTGGCGGCGGCTGCACCGATGTCTACGAAAACGAGTGGCTCGAGACGAACTACGTCAACGGCAACTGCGAACTCTGCGGCCCCGGCCATCACTGCGTCATGCTCAGCCAGTGGGCCGACAACCTCATGATCTGCGACTGGACGAAAGGGCACATCGGCTGGCGCGACGAGGATTCCGACGGCTGGGATGATCTCGAGGAGGCGATGCCATGGGCCGAGGTCACGGTCGACCCGCCCCAGGTGACGGGCGATCCGACGGCTTACCTCGCCGGCCGCTCCTACTCGCCGTACCGGTGGTCGCCCATCACGCGCGTCGAGTACCGCGTAGACAGCGGAACGTGGCTCAACGCGACGCCGTCGGATGGGAGCTGGAACAACCCCGAGGAGAATTTCCAGATCGACGCGGGGCTCAGCTCTCACGGATCTCACACGATCGAGGCGCGCGCTCACAACTCGATGGGGAAGGACCAGAACTGCGACTACGAGACGTTCTCCATCTTCTTCGACGATGAAGGTCCTCCGGCCCCGACGATCTCCAGCTCATCGCACCCAAGCCAGGTCGCGTGGTATCCGAACCGCAATCTGCAGGCGAGCTGGACCGAGCCGGTCGACATCGGCGGCGTGTCCGGTTACAGCTACGTGTGGGACAGGAACCCGAGCACGGTGCCGGACACGAATGTCGACACGACGCAGAGGTCCGCGAGCACGGTCGCGACAGGAGACGACATCCACTACTTCCATGTGCGTGCGGTCGACGGGTACGGGAACTGGGGGCCGGCGGCGCACCGCACGTTCAAGCACGACAACACGGCGCCGGATCTTCCGGACATCACCTGCACATCGCACACGGCCGATACGTATTCGAACGCCGTTCAGGCGGATTTCAACTGGTCGACCGGTGATACGATGTCCGGCCTGCAGGGAACGGTGTGGAGCAGCCAGCTCGACCAGAACGCGTCGACCTCGCTCCCTGGGACCAACCCCCAGTCGGGATCGAGCCGGAGCTTCGGACTCGACGGTCTTCCCGACGGCGATCACTACTTCCACGTGCGGGCCGCGGACTGGGCAGGCAACTGGACGGCCACAGCTCACAGACGGATCCGCGTGGACCGGGAAGCGCCGTGGCTCGCCGCGGGGTGCACCTCGCATCCCGATCCGTCGCGATGGTACGCAAACGGCGACGTGACGTACTCGTGGAGCTTCACGAAGACGGATCTTTCGGGGATCACCGGGTATAGCTACGCACAATCCGGCGACTCGACCGTGACACCTGACAGGTACAGCGAGGGCACATCGAACTCGAAGGTCTACAACGGCCTTGCGAGCGGAAGATACTGGTTCGGCGTTCATGGCGTGGATGCGGCCGGCAACTGGGGCTCGGATCCCGGTCAGCAAGGAATTGTCCGGGTGTCGGCTCGCGTGGATGTCACCGATCCTTCGCTGGTCTCGAACCTCGCCTCCCCGAGTCACGCCGATGCGATTGGTGAGTATGACTGCATGCAGTCGGCCGATCGGACTGTCGATGTGACATGGTCCGCCGCCACAGATGCACATTCCGGGCTCGAGGGCTATTCGATCTGCTGGAATCAGGCGGCGGGCACCGGCCCCGACAGCACGAAGGATTTTGGTTCGTCAGCGGTCACGACGACATCGGCCACGCTGGCGGACGGCGAGAGCTGGTACTTCCATATCCGAGCGGTCGACGAAGTCGGGAACTGGGACAACCACTTCGCCACTTTGGGACCGTTCTTCATCGCGGCGACCCCGCCGGCCGTTCCTAGCAACCTCACGGCGAACGCTGGAAACGCGACCGTCACCCTTCGGTGGAACCACGTCTCGGCCTCGACGCCGATCACGTACAAGGTCTACCGGCGGATCGGGGACGGGTCGTACGGATCCCGCCTCGTCGAGGGGCTCCAAGACACGACGTACACCGATGTATGGCCGTCCGTGCTCAACGGCGAGACGTATCACTATGCGGTGGCAGCCGTCGACTCTTGTTTGCGCGAAAGCGCGAAGAGCTGGGAGGGCGAGGCTGCTCCCGAATACGCGAGTCCGGGAAACGGCCGTCGCTGGGATCTAACCGATCTCGTGAACAACTCGAAGGGCGGTGTCCGGAACGCCGCTCCGCTGTTCCGCATGCACGGCACGGTGAAGATCAGCGCCGGGGACACGCTCGACATCGATCCCGGCCACCAGCTCTACTCGCAGGATCTCACCGGCACACGGAAACTGCGCATCGAAGGGGTCTTGCTCGCGCCCGGCACCGCGGCGCAGTCGATCACTTTCGCGAGCGGATCGTCGATTCGGGGCGGGTGGGCGGGAATCCACCTTGTGAACCCGGGGGCCGGATCACGGATCGATCACTGCACCATTCGCCACGCGGTGACCGGCATCACATGGGATGGAGGGAATCCGCTCGTCCGGGATTGCCTCGTGGAGGAGTGCACCGGCACAGGAATCTCGGCCGTCGCCGCTCCCGTTCCCGGCTCGACGTGCACGGTCCTCCGAAACACCGTCCGCCGCTGTGATGCCGCGGGCATCTACGTGTTCGGGGCGCCGTTCTCGGTCACGCGAGTGGACACCAACACCGTGACGCGCAATACGACGGGCATCGAGTACGACGTGAATGTCGCCGCGCCGGCGCCGGTGTCCCTTCTCATTTCCGCCAACGACGTCCGTAATCAGACCGGGAACGGAATCGACTGCGGCCGTGGCGCGCAGAATGTCACGGTGAGCAACAACTCCGTGCGCGAGAACCTGAACGGGATCGTCTTCGACGGAGAGGGATGGATGGTCGCCCAGCCGCTGGTGACGGGCAACAACGTCTCGGGGAACGCGAACGCCGGTATCTACACCGCGCAACAGGCGGCGCCGCTCATCCAGAACAACCGCATCGTCCAGAACGGCATGTACGGTTGCTACAGCAAGACAGACGCCTGGCCCACGCTCACGGGGAACACCATCACCGGAAGCCGGATCGGGGTCGCCGTGGCGCAGAGCCAGGTGGCGGTGCCCGACATGGGGAATCCGCCCCTTTCGCCCGGCATGAACCGTCTCGACGGCCACGTCGTGATGTTCGTTCAGAACGCCACAGCGGTCATGATGAACGCGAAGAGCAACTACTGGGGCGCCGCGCAGCAGAATCCTGCCGGTGTCATTGGGGGTCCCGTCGCGTGGAATCCTGTGTGGAATCCACCAGCGAACCAAGCGCCGACCATCAACCTGACCGCGCCCGCCGGCGGCACCGCGACAGACGCCGTCGTCATCACATGGGTGGACGGCGATCCTGACCCCGCCGACAACGCGACGATCAACCTCTACTACGACACCGACGGAGTAGGGTTCGACGGGACGCAGATCGACGGCGCCTCGAACCTGAGCGAGGATGACCCGGCGAATACGTTCACGTGGGATACGAGTCGGATCCCGGCGGGCGCCTACGCCGTGTACGGACTCATCTCCGACGGATCCCTGAGCGCGAGCAGCTATTCGCCCGGGATGATCACGATTCAGCACGGGGACATCGCAGTCTCGCCCGACACGCTCGAGGCGCAGGTCGAGCCGGGTCAGATGGCCGGTCCCACACTGACGATCCGGAATTCGGGGACGGCGGCCCTGGTTGGAAGACTCTCGGAATCAGTCGCCTGGCTCTCCCTGTCCGACTCGACATTCAGCGTCGGAGCCGGCGACAGCGCACAGGTGACTGTCACCTTCGACGCGACATCGCTCGCTGAAGACGATTACGCCGCCGCCGTCGCGGTGATGAGCGATGACCACGCCGACAGTCTCGTGACGATCCCCGCGCTCATGCACGTCGCAAAGCCGGAGATCGATCTCTCTGCGGCAAGCGTGGAGTTCGGGGGCGTGGTCGTCGATTCATCCGCGTCGTTCGAATTCGAGATCTACAACCTGGGGACCGCGGACCTTCTCGTCACGGGCCTCACGGCCGGCGGCGCCTTCTCGGTGTCCGGCGTCGTTCCGCCCGTGAGTGTGGCGCCCGGTGACACGCTGGCCGCGACGGTTTCCTATTCACCTGTTGCTCCGGCCGTCAATGCTGACACGCTTGCCGTCACATCGAACGATAGCGACGAGCCGGACCTCCATGTGCCGCTTTCAGGAACGGGGCTCGCTCCCGAGCTGAGGCTCTCGGCGTTGTCGCACGCGTTCGGCACCGTGGCGGCGGGCGACAGAGATGTGTGGAACCTCACCGTGAGCAACGACGGCACGACGGCTCTCGCCTTGACCTCCGCCTCGTTCGACATGGCCGGCTTCACGATTCTCTCGCCGTCCTTGTCGACGACCGTGGCTGCGGGGGACAGCGTCTCGCTCGCGCTGGCGTTCGCTCCGACCGAAGCCCGCGCGTACGCCGCCACGCTCACGATCGAAACGAACGACGCGGACGAAGACAGCGTGGAGATCGATCTCACCGGCACGGGAGCGTATCCCGACGCGATTCTCTCCGGCGCTTCGCTCGATTTCGGCTCGACGCGCAAGGGCGCCGTGCGGGAGCTGACTCTTCGCGTGAGAAACACCGGCGGAGACACACTCTCGGTGACCACCGCCGCGACATCGGGTCCGTTCTCGGTCACTTCGCCCGGCCTCCCGGCGGACGTCGCGGCCGGCGACAGCCTCGCGCTCACAGTTCGCTATGCACCGGCCGGCCTCGGGGCCGATGCCGAGTCGCTCTTCGTCACGACCGATTCGCCGTTGACCCCCGCTTTGAGGGCTGTCCTGGCCGGGACGGGTGTCGCGCCCGAGGTTTCGACGAGCGATGTGCACCTCGCGTTCGGCGCCGTTCACGCCGACAGCACGCGGACTCACGGCGTCCGGGTGCGCAACGAGGGCACATCGGCCCTCACGGTCTCCGCGGTGGGGTTGGCCGGCGGCGCGCACTTCAGCTTCGCCGCGCCGGCCGCTCCGTTCGAGATCGCGGCTGGTGATTCCGAGGAGATCTCGGTCACGTTCGAATCCTCGCCGGTGGGCGGGTATGCCGACACGCTGGCGATCGCGTGCGACGATGACGACGAGCCCGCGCTCGCCGTCACCCTCGACGCCGAATCCGCCGCTCCTGAAGTGTCCGTGCGGATTCTCATCGACCAGACAGGCTACGGCGAACCGGTCGAGCACGACGTGACCGGCGGTTCGACGGATCTCGGTCCCTGCCCTCTCGGAGAATCCACGAGCCTGACGTTCCGCGTGCGCAACATCGGCGGCTATGCGCTCCATCTCACAGGGGCATCGGTCACACCCGCGGAGTACTCCCTCGAAGAGATCTATCTCCCGGTGGCCGTCGCGCCCGGTGAGTTCGCGCCCGTGCGGGTGACGTTCACGCCGGCGGACACCAGCGAGACGGTCGGCGCTTTGACGATCGTCTCCGACGATCGCGAATCGCCGTCGGTCGAGGTCACGCTTCACGCGCATGGCACGGACGCGATGGCGTCGCTCTTCCCCTCTTCGCTCGCCGCGACCGTGTTCGAGGAAGCTTCGACGGATCTTCCGTTGTCGCTCGCCAACACGGGCGAGGCCGAATACGGCTACTGGGTCCGCGAGGGGAGCGGCGCAGCAAAAGAACGCACCGCGACGCCGAAGGAGGAGATCCTCAGACCGGCACCCGCCCTGCCGAAGCAGGCCGAGTACAGCTGGATCTCCGTTCTCGACTCCACCGGCTTCGTCGCGGGCCGCGACACGGTCGGAGTTTCCGTGCACATCGATGCAACGCCGCTCGCTGCGGGCGTGTACTCGGGATCACTCCTCGTCCTGACGAACGATCCCGACCTCGACACGACGTCGGTTCCCGTGCGCCTCCGCATACCTCGGATGCGCTACGCCGATCACGACGCCGCGAATTTTCTCACCACGGTCACGGACGAAGGCGCTATCGGATTCTGGGATCGCCTGCAGGACGAGACGTACGGCCTGGGGTTCGTCTATCCGAGGCCGGGAGGTCCGCAATATCTCTTCAGCGGTTCGTTCTGGGCAGGAGTCGCATCCGACCGCGTGAGCGATGCTTCGTATGATTACGATTTCGACGTGGCGTCCGGGGGAGAAGTGTCAGTGGAGGGGACCGACCCGCAGCGTTCGCTGGCGCGTTGGCGTGACACCCGGGCCCCCTTGCCGCTCGGCATCGAGGTCGAGCAGGAAGGGCTCGCCTATCCGGCGCCGGAGCACGACGACTTCCTCCTCCTGAACTACTCCGTTCGCAACGTGAGCGGAACGGCGCTCGACGGGGTGCGCGTCGGGTTGTACTTCGACTGGGACATCGGAGACTACCTCCTCAACGAGGGAGGCTACGATCCGACGACTCGGGCCGGCTACATGATGAACCGGCAGCAGGCCGACTCCACCCATGTCGGAATCGTGTTGGTCGCTCCGTCATCGCCGTCGTCGTTCCATCTGATACATCATCCGACGTATGTGAATCCTTACGGCAACCTGAGGGACGTGGACAAATGGACCTTCTTGAGCGACGGCGTGATCGACGACTCGACATGGGAGCGCCAGGACTGGTCGATGGTGATGGCGGCGGGTCCGTTCGATCTCGGCCCCTCGGAGTCGGTGAGGGTCTCCTTCGCCATCGTCGCGGGCGCGGGGCGCCAGGCGTTCCTCGCGAACGCGGCGGCCGCCCGGATCCTCGGCACGATCGACGTTCCACCGGATTCGCCGCCGGCGCGCTTCGCGGTCCACGCGAGCCATCCGAATCCTTTCGGTGAGGCGACACACGTGTCGTTCGATCTCCCGATGCGGGCGCTGGTCACGGCGGCGATCTTCGACGTGCAGGGCCGGTGCGTCGCTCTCCTGGCCCGGCGGGTCTTCGAGCCCGGCCGGCACTCGCTCGAGTGGAGCGGTCGCGACGACGCCGGGCGGCGTGCGCCGGCGGGCGTGTACTTCTATCGGGTGGAGACGCCGGGCGCGGCAGCCGCTCGGAAGATCGTGCTGCTCCGTTGAGGCCGCCTACGGCTGACACGGAATATCCTGTCCGTCCCGAGAACTGGAAATCGCCCCTGCCGCGACGAATCGCCTCAACGGAGTCGCTGCAGCGGCTGCTCCTGGGCGGCGGTCGAGCGACCAATCGGCGACGCGCGACGACCTGAGGCTTACTCAGGCAGGTTGACGCCTCATTCTGGGCATGGATCTCCTGCTTGCTGGGGAGCGAACGACGGCGGGCCGCCGGGTTCTCAGGCGGCGATGCGCTCGTAGTGATGATGCAGGCCGCCGAGATCCTCGTGCTCGACAACGCGGCCGCGATCGGCGGCTTGGACCCGGCGAGGTTCAGGGCAGTTCATGTCGAGCGACTGATGCGTGCGCCAATGGTGGTAGTAGTGGAAGTAGTTCTTGAGGATCCGCTGAAGGTGCCGCTCGTTCACGACGATCACGTGATCGAGGCAATCTCTCCGGATCGTGCCGACGAGCCTCTCGACGAAGGGATTGGAATGAGCAGTCAACTACACGGGATGCAGCGGGTGAGAAGCGATTCTTCCGGGTGACACATCCCTTCCACCCTCTTCAGGGGAGGGAGTTTTCACT
>JAGVPR010000236.1 GCA_020052115.1 Candidatus Eiseniibacteriota bacterium | reverse complement strand
CCGGTTCTCACCCCGCGCCAACGCCCCGGCCGGACCGCCGCACTGGCCTCGCCCCGGAGCCCGCCTCTTCGGCTACAATCCCTCCCGATGAGACCGTCGCACCGCTACTCGCAAGAGACTGTTCGCGGCATCCTCCGCATGAACCGCGGCGGGTTCGGCTTCGTTCGCCGACCAGGCGGCGCCGATCCAGATGTCTACATCTCGCGCCGTCATCTCGGTGACGCGGTCCATGGCGATCTCGTCGAGATCAGCCTCCGGCGCGGTCACGACGAGCAGTTCCCCGAGGGCCGGATCGAGCGTGTCGTCGAGCGGTCCGCGGAGCGGCTCCTGGGAACCGTGGAGCGCTCCGGCCGAGGTCTCGTCCTCATCCCTTCCCATCCTCTCCTTCCTTCGCACCTCTCCATCTTTCGGGCGCCCGACGAAATCGTGCCCGGGCTCAAGGTGCTCTTCCGCTTCCGCGCCGACGACCTCGACAAGGGCGTGCCGAGGGCGGAGATCCTGGAGGTCCTGGGCGACGCCGGCGATCCGATGATTGACGCCCGCGTCGTCGAGCGCGAGTTCGACCTGCCCGCGGCGTTTCCCGAGGACGTGCTCTCCGAGGCCGCAGCCCTCGCGGATCCCGCGGCAAGCGAGGCTTCCGTCGAGGCGCTGCTCGGCGCCGAGCCGGAACGCGAGGACCTGCGCTCGCTCCCGACGATCACGATCGACCCTGTGGATGCGCGTGATTTCGACGACGCCGTCGGTGCCGAGGCAGTGGAGGGCGGATTCCGTCTCTGGGTGCACATCGCCGACGTGAGCCACTACGTCCGCCCGGGCACGAAGATCGACGGCGACGCGTACGGACGAGGGACGAGCGTCTACTTCTCCGAGGCGGTCGTGCCCATGCTTCCGCCGCGGCTCTCGGAGGAATTGTGTTCTCTCCGCCCGCGCGAGGCGAAGCTCGCGATGACGACCTGTATGGATCTCTCCGCTTCGGGCGCCGTGCGCGGTGCGGAGGTCTTCCCATCGGTCATCCGGAGCGATCACCGGCTGTCCTACGAGGAGGCGCAGGCGATCCTCGACGGCAAGCGCGCCGTCTCGCCGGATCTGGCCGCGTTGCTCGAACGCCTCGCCTCGGTCGCGCGCCTGCTCAGGGAGCGGCGCTTCGCGCGCGGCGCGCTCGACCTCGACGTGCCGGAGGCCGAGGTTGAGGTGGATCGCTCGGGCGAGCCTGTCGCCCTTAGACGGAGGGCGTCACTGTTCACGCACCATTTGATCGAGGAGTGCATGCTCGCGGCGAACGAAGCCGTGGGGAGGATCGCCGACCGTGAGCGCCTCCCCTTCATCTACCGCGTCCACGACGCGCCCGACCCCGAACGCCTGGAGCAGTTCTTCGCGTTCCTTCTGGCGCTGGGGATTCCCCCTCCGCGCGAGCCGGAGGGGCTCGAGGCGACGGCGCTCGAGAAGGTCCTCGAGCGCCCCATGGCCCCCGGCATCCGGCGTCTCGTCCACAGCTACCTCCTCCGGTCCATGAAGAAGGCACGATATCAGCCGGAAGACATCGGCCATTACGGTCTCGCCGCTCGGCTCTATTGCCATTTCACGTCACCGATCCGGCGTTATCCCGATCTCGTGGACCACCGGATCATGAAGTCGCTCCTCGCGGGCCGGCACGGGAAGGCCGGGTTGCCCGGCCCGGACCTCGAAAGCGTGGCGCAGCAGTCGAGCGAGCTCGAGGTGCGCGCCGAGCAGGCGGAGCGCGGCTATCACCGGGTGAAGGCGGTGCGGTTCGCGAGGGGGAAGGTCGGGGAGACCTTTACGGGCACGGTCACCGGCGTCATCCCGGCCGGGGCCTTCGTGGAGCTGGATGAGTTTCCCCTCGACGGCTTCATCGCGCGCGCCACGCTTGGCGGGTACCACCGCTTCGACCCAGCGCACTTCCGCCTGGTCGCGACGCACGGGGGAGGAGGGCTTGCGGTGGGGGACGCGGTCGAGGTCCTGATCGCGCGCGCGGATGTGGAGGCGCGCGAGGTGGATTTCGAGCTGGTGACGGCGGCGCGCCGGCGCGGGCCGAAGCTGCCGATGCCCGGGGAGAAGAAGGCCGCGGGGCGTCGAAAGGGGACCGGCCGCCGCGAGAAGCGCGAGCGCACCGACCCGAGGCGGGCGCGGCCCGGGAAGGGAAAAGGGAAGGGGAAGGGCAAGCGAAAGGGCGGGCCCCGGCGCTGATGGGGGCTCAGGCGACGTCTTCGCCCGCGGCCAGGACCTTCACGTGCTGCACGATCCTCTGCGTGATGTGACCCCAGGTCTCCTTCGTGTTCGGCATCGCGTAGAGATCCACGAAATCAATGGACCGGCCGTAGACGACCCTGATCTTGCGGAACAACGACCGGACTTCCCACTTCCGACCGAAGACCTGCTCGATCCCCTCCACGTAGACGGGCACGACGATCGGCCTCGCGTTGTAGACGATGTACCCGATGCCGGCGCGCGACTCCTCGAGGTCCAGCGAGCGTCGCCCCTGGTAGAAGAGGTGCGCGTTCCCGTTCGTCAGCGCCTCCTTGATCGCGTTCATCGCCTCGAGATCCTTCCGGCCGGCGCGAACGGGGATGCAGCGCAGGAGGCGGAAGAGCCCGAGGTGGTACCAGCGGAAGTAGTTCTCCTGCGCCGCCGCGTGGTAGGGCGGCAGGCTCGGGTAGATGAGGCCGGAAGGGAAGTAGGCGCTCGATGCCACCAGGAAGCTGTCGAACATCGTTCGGTGGTTCGAGACGAGCAGGACGCTCGTTCGCAGGGGGACGTTTTGCTTGCCGACGATCTTCGTCGAGTTGAGCAGCCGAAAGAAGACAAAGGCCCCGAAGCCCACCACGGAGAGCATCGTATAAGAGAGGGCTTCGCGCACGTGCGCCAGCACCGCTCCCAGCAGCCCGGGCGCGGAGTCTCGGAATAGCCGGGCTCCTCGTCCCTGCGCTCCACGTCTGCGAAACCTCGGACGCTTCATGACTCCCGGCGGCTCACCCCCCCAGCCCGAGCCGGCGGCGCGTGAACTCGATCAACCCGCCGGCCTCGACGATTCCAAGAACCGCCTCGGGAAGAGGCGGGAACGTAAACACACCGCGCGCCGAGCGGATCTCCCCGCGCGCCAAGTCAATTTCCACCTCGTCCCCGCGCTGAAGGGCTTCCGCAGCGTCCGCACTGGTGAGTGCGGGGAGGGCTTCGTTGATGCAATTCCTATAGTAAATCCGGGAAACGCTCTTGGCAACGATGGCGCCGACGCCTTTCATCTTGAGACAGACGACCGCCTGTTCCCGACTGCTCCCGCACCCCCAGTTCCGCCCCGCGACGATCACGTCCCCCGGCCGGACCTCGGCGGCGAAGGAAGGATCCAGATCCTCGAGGGCGTGCTGTCCCATGTCGGCCCGGTCGCGAACTGTGTAAGTGTACTTGCCCGGGAAGATCACGTCGGTGTTCACGTTGTCGCCGTACTTCCAGACGCGGCCGCGGATCACGGTGTCCATCGGTCAGGCCCCCTTGGCTCGGGCGAGGATCTCCCTCGGGTGGACGATCCTGCCGGCCACGGCGCTGGCCGCGACAACCGCCGGGCTCGCGAGGTAGATGTCGGATTCGCGGGTTCCCATGCGGCCCCGGAAGTTCCGGTTCGCCGACGAGATCGTCACCTCGCCGGGAGCGGGCACCCCCAGGTGGTTGCCCATGCAGGGACCGCAGCCCGGGCTCTCGAAGATGGCGCCGGCCTCAATGAGCGCCAGCACGTGCCCCGCCCTGAGCGCCTTGAGATACTCCTCTGAGGACGCCGGGATGACGATGAAGCGCACGGCCACCCGGTGTCCACGCACGACCTCGGCCGCGATGGCAATGTCCTCGGAGCGCCCGTTCGTGCAGGTGCCGAGGAACGCCTGATCTATCTTCGTGCCCTCGACCTCGGAAAGCGGGACGACGTTGTCCACCGTGTGCGGCTTGGCGACCATCGGCTCGACGGAGACGGCATCCACGTCGTGCGAGACGGCGTAGCGGGCCCCCGGATCCGGGTGCACCGGCTCATAGGCTCGCCGCGCGCGCCCCTCGAGGTACTTGAACACCGTGTCGTCCGGGGGGATGTAGCTGTTCTTGCAGCCCATCTCGGCCATCATGTTGGGAAGCACGGCGCGCTCATGGAGCGGCAGGCCGAGGACTCCCTCGCCGTGCCACTCGACCGACATGTAATCGCCGCCGTCGGCCCCCAGCTCCCCGATGACGCGGAGCGCGAGGTCCTTCGCCGTCACGCCCGGCTGGAGGCGGCCGTTGACGGTGATTCGGAGGCTCTCGGGCACGCGGATCCAGATCTGGCCGGTCGCCCAGACGGCGGCCATCTCCGTCCGGCCGACACCGACGGCGAAGCAGCCCATCAGCCCCGCGTGCGGCGTATGGCTGTCGGCCCCGACCATGAACTCGCCGGGCAGGGAAAGCCCCTCCTCGACGAGCACCTGGTGGCAGATGCCGCGCCCCACCTCGAAAAAGTCACGGATGCCCTGCTCCTGCACGAACGCCCGGACTTCCTTGTGGTTCTGCGCGTGCTCGGTGGTCGGAGCGGGCGCAGCATGGTCCAGCGTGACGGCGTGCATCCCGGGGTCGAAGACGCGGCTCACGCCGATCTTCTTGAATGTCTGGTAAATGGCGGCCGTATTGTCATGCGTCAAGGCGACATCCGGGCGGATCTCCACGATCTCGCCGGCGACGGCGCTCGGGCGGCCCGCCTTTCGCGCGAGCAACTTCTCCGCAAAGGTCATCTTCATCGGGATTCCTCCGGCTGCAGGTTCCTCCGAAGCAGTAGTGCCCGATTATACCCCAAAGTCCTCTATCGGCTTGAAACGGGGGAGCGGGTTGGCGGATGATGGGCGTTCGAACCTCCGCAGACGGCGGGCCGCGCGCCCGCCAATCCCGG
>JAGVPR010000269.1 GCA_020052115.1 Candidatus Eiseniibacteriota bacterium | reverse complement strand
CTCCGGCTGCGGCGCCGCTGCCGACGCCTGCGTGGTGTCCTCCGCGGGCGCAACGACCGGTCGGCGTGGCGCTGGACGGACGAAAAGGAGCTGGAAAGCGATAACAACGACCGAAGCCAGAAGGATCGCCATGAGCGTGCGCTTGTCCATCATCTCGCAGCAGTCTCCAGACGTTTCCCCGGACGGACCGGCACCGGGTCATCCCCGCCGGGATGGAGCGGATGGCAGCGCAGAAGGCGGCGCGCGGCCAGCAGAGTGCCCCGCGCTGCGCCGTGGAGCAGGATCGCCTCTTCGGCGTACTGCGAGCACGAGGGGGTGAAACGGCAGGACACCGGGAGACAGGGGGAAACCAGCCGCCTATAGATCCAGAGGAGAGCTACGAGCAGCTTCGACAACGGCAGTCTCCGAGGGAAGAGGACCCCGGCAGGCCTAGGAAGCGGGGGCTCCACCGTCTCTGAGGAGGCCGGCGCCGCCGAGCAGGCGGCGCGCTTCCGCGAGCACTTCGACCGATCGGGCTTCGGCGCACTCGGATCTGGCGACGAAGATCAGACGAACGCCCGGGATGACGGCCGGCTTCAGATGACGGTAAGCCTCACGTAGAACGCGCTTCGCACGGTTACGCTCAGTCGCCTGCCCGACACGCCGAGAGGCGACGAACCCGACCTGCCGCTCGATCCCCTCTCCCGTCAAGTAGAAGAGAACCTGATACCGTCCGTGGATGGCCTTGCCCGCTTGATAGGTAGCTTGGAAATCCGAGCGGCGCTTCAAGCGCTCTTTGGGGTCAAGCCCCCGGCCGCTCATTGCCATCCCATCCCTGGGTTGTGACGAACGGCACGAGCCTAGACGGTCAAACGCTTCCGACCCTTGGCGCGACGGCGCCTCAGGACGTCTTGCCCGTGACGGTTGGACATCCGCTTGCGAAACCCGTGGGCCCTCTTGCGCCGCAGGTTATGCGGCTGGTAAGTGCGCTTCAATGAACTCCTCCATCTCTCGACCCGAACGGGTTCAACATGATGGACATCCGGCGTTCCCCGCGGCGATCCTCGATCGGACGTAACTCGGCCATTGCAGAGGCCATGTCCGTGAGTGGCGCCCTCTTGAAGGCGACTCCGGCGGGAGCGGCAAGGCGAGGAATCACGCCAACCCAGGCAGGATACCGGCCCGGGGGTCCGACCGTCAAGGGGGCAAATCCCGGCCCGGGAACCGCCTCCTGAGACACTGCTTGGGGCGTCGCTCGAGGCCACGATCGAACGCCCGCCGCGGAAATCCCGCGCCTTCGCGGAGGCGGTCGCTCGAAAGCCGCCCCCGTGTTGAGCTACGCGCGCCCCCTCACATCAAAGCCGCATCCCTACCGTACGAACTCCGTGGTCACGAAAAAAACCCGCGTCGTTCGCGGCTCCGGAGGCGCCGCTCGATGCGCGAGCGGTTTCGCTCACTTTTCCTGTTTTTCTTGGAGCGCGCCGGCGATCTCTAACTCTACGTGGAGCCGACTCATGCAGCGCACGCTCACGAATCCTAGTTTCCGCTTGAGAAGATCCGCCGCCGGGTGCTAATCTGCCGCTCGCGTCGGTTGGTTACTTGAACTGACTAATTCAGACCGTGTTGGGTTGCCATGCCGACGGACGCTTGAGGTTATTCACAACGCCCGTGGATTGTTGTGGATAACCTCAGGGCTTATCGCCTCGCGGATCTTAGGACACTGCACCTTCCTTGCGCCGGCACAGATCAGATCCGCGACCCGTCGCGTGAGCCCGGTCCTCGGTGACGTGCAGTGTCAGACGCCTTTACCGGTCGCGCTTGCGCGCGTCCGTGGTGCCGGGCCAGTGCCAGATCTCCCTCCCCCTCCAGAAGATCGCTCTTTGGTCGCGGAAGCCGTTTGGGATCGAATCCTTGACGAGCTTCGGGCCCGGATCACGCCTCAGAAGTTTCAGACGTGGTTCGGACCCACGCGGGCGATGAAGCTCGACGATCGGGCCCTCACGATCGAGGTCCCAAACGCGTTCTTTATTGATTGGATCGAGGAGCACTTTCTCAAGGTTCTCGACGGAGCTTCCGGCTGGCATCTTGCACCCGGCGTGCGTGTCGCCTTCTGCGTGAGCCCCCAAGGGCCGTCCGAGGTCCCGCCTCCGTTCTTGACCGCGCCGAAGCCTCAGGCCTCGGCGGCGGTCGCGCACCATCCCGACGGGTGCCGGCTTCAACAGCGCTTCACGTTCGAGAGCTTCGTGGTCGGAAAGAGCAATCAGTTCGCTCGCGCCGCCTGTCAGGCCGTCGCCGACCGGCTCGCCTCGGCGTACAATCCGCTCTTCATCTACGGCGGGGTCGGCCTCGGCAAGACGCACCTGCTCCATGCTATAGGGAACTGGGTGCGCCACCACGCACCGCAGAAGAGGATCCTCTATCTCACGTCAGAGAGCTTCATGAACCAGCTGGTGCACGCAATCCAGCACGGCAAGACGCTCGACTTCAAGGATCGCTATCGGACGGCGGATCTCCTTCTCATTGACGACGTGCAGTTCCTTGGAGGCAAAGAGTCCACCCAGGAGGAGTTCTTTCACACGTTCAACTCTCTCTACGACGCCCACAAGCAGATCGTCATGACGAGCGACCGCGCGCCGCGGGACATCCCCCACATCGAGGATCGCCTTCTTTCGCGGTTCAACTGGGGCCTGGTGACGGATGTCGAGCCTCCGGATCTCGAGACCCGGCTCGCGATTCTTCGCCAGAAGGCGGAGCTGGAAGGGCTTGCGTTTCCTCAGGACGTCCTGCAGATGGTCGCTTCCTCGGTTCGGTCGAACATCCGCGAGCTGGAGGGCTGCCTCGCCCGCCTGAGCGCTCTGTCGTCTCTAACCGGACGGACCATTGATCTTCCTTTCGCCCAGGAATCGCTGAAGGACATCATCCGCCCCAGCGCGCCCGTCCTCGATATCAACGCCATTCAGCGCGTCGTGGCACGGCACTTCGGCGTCACGGAAGATGCACTGCGGGGCAAGCGAAGAACGAGCGCTGTGGCATTCGCGCGCCACGTCGCCATGTATCTCGGCAAGCGTGTTGCGAACCTGTCGTACGTGGAGATCGGCCGTCACTTCGGCGACAGGGATCACTCGACGGTGCTCTTCGCCGTGCGGAAGATCGAGAAGCTCCGCGAGTCGGATACGGTTCTCCAGAGGACGCTCGAGCAGATCGGCTGCGCCCTGGAGGCTTCGACCGCCGGCTAGGGCGCAGCGCGGGGGTTTTCCGACCTCCGCCGGGCGGAACAGACGGTCGCGCCACAACTTCGATTCGCCTCGATGCGCTGCGCCGGACGCGGAGGACCCGCCTTGGAACGCGCGGCGAGTTATCCACCTTCGTGCCTGTATAGCATGTGGATAGATTCAGTTCCGGTGAACTTGTTCTGCTCCGGCTGGATAACTCACAGGTTATCCACAGCCGGAATAAGTCGGGAATGTATTATATTGAAAAGGTTTAGGCGTTGGTGCTTGGGAGTTATCACCTTTCTCACACCCTCTACAGCTACTACCCTTAACTGATTTATTAAGTAGAACATAGAGCTATCAGTGGAATCGAGTTTTTCCTTGCCGTAAGGGTGGGCTTTCAGTAGACTTCTGTAGATTATTGAAGCTATAATCGAATGGGAAATCAGATGGTTAGACGGTTTCGTCCGATCCGCCGGGGGAACGCGCGATGAAGTTCTCGATGATGCAGGGCGACCTCCTGGAATCGCTTCAGGTTGCCGCGAACGCTGTCCCTCAGAAGAGCACTCTGCCTATCCTGTCGCACTTTCTCGTTGAGGCGAGGGACGGGAAGCTGACCCTGACAGCGACAGATCTAGACCTGTCTATCTTGACGACCCGTTCGGCCGACGTCGAGAAGGAAGGCCGTATCGCCATCCCGGCGCGCAAGCTGCTCGAGATGGTCCGCGAGTTTCCGTCCGAGCGGGTGGATGTGAGCGTTGACGGCAGCATCGTGACGATCAGCTTCGGAAAAGGAATCGGGCGCTTCCATCTCGTGACCGCCGATCCTCAGGACTTCCCGCAAATTCCGAAATTCGAAGCTGGAAAGAGATTCACGCTGCCTCTCGTCCAATTCGAGAGAGCGGTCGAGAGGACGATCTACGCCGTTTCCGCTGACGACATGCGGCCCGAAATGAACGGCGTCCTGTTCCAGCTCAACAAGGAGAGATTCTCTCTCGTCGCCACCAACGGCCACCGGTTGTCCCGTATGAGCGTCAGCGGCAAGTTCGACGCTGAAGCGGACATCATCGTGCCTCCGAAGGCTCTGAACCAGGTGCTTCGCCTGGCGGGCGGAATCGAGGACCTTCGCGTCACGATGTCGAAGCAATACGTCCTCTTCGAGGTAGGCGGCACGCGGATCTACTCGCGCCTCATCGAGGGGGCGTTCCCGAATTACGAGCAGGTCATTCCGAAGGAGAGCAAGAGACGCGTCACGGTGAACCGGCAGGATTTCGCGGCCGCCGTGCGGCGCGTGGCCATCCTCGCGGACAGCATCACTCATCAGGTGAAGGTGACGCTCCAGCCGAAGGAAATCCAGATTGACGTGGACACGGCGGGCGTCGGCGGAGGCCACGAGACGGTCGCAGCCGACAGCGAGGGCGAGCGGCTCGACATCGGCTTCAACGCTGTCTACCTGCAGGATATCCTGCGCAGCCTGGACTCGGACACGATCGTCATCGCCTTCAACACGGCCACTTCGGCGGCCGTGGTCACTCCCGGAATGAACGCGGAGGGCGAAGACGTGCTCTGTCTCGTCATGCCCTTGCGCCTGCCGGAATGACCCAGCAGGCCCCGTCCATGGAGCACGTGAAGGACATCCTCCGGCGGTTTCTCGAGCAGGATTCCCTGCGGGGTCCACTGGCCGGGTGGCGCGCCATGGAGGACTGGCCCGCGATCGTCGGTCCCGATGTCGCGCGCCGGACGCGCGCCGTCGCACTCCGCGATCAGGTTCTACTCGTCGAGGTTTCGAGTTCCGTCTGGATGAACCAGCTGACGTTTCTCAAGCCGGAGATTCTGATCCGCCTCCGCGAGGCGGCAGGACCGGGCGTCGTCGCCGACATCCAGTTCGTGATGGCCTGGCGCGAGGAGCCCGGTCCCAGGGGAAGCTCTCCGGGCGATTCTAGCCGCGGCGCCCGGGACGAGTCGGTTCGGAGCGAGGACTCTCCGGACCGGACGCGGCCAGGAAGAGGTTGATGATGAGGCAAGAGACTCCTGCCGAACGCCCGGCGGGTACGCTCCAGGCGGACGAGGCACAGCAGCAATACACCGCCGATCAGATCCAGGTTCTGAAGGGCCTGGAGGGCGTCCGGCGCCGCCCGGCGATGTACATCGGGAGCACCGGCACGCGGGGCCTGCACCACCTGGTCTACGAAGTCGTGGACAACGCCATTGACGAGGCGATGGTCGGCTACTGCGATTCCATTGACGTCCATATCCAGCCCGACGGCTCCGTATCGGTGGTGGACAACGGCCGCGGGATTCCGGTGGACACCCACGAGCAGCAGGGCAAGCCGGCGGTGGAGGTCGTCATGACGATGCTCCACGCCGGAGGCAAGTTCGACAAGCAGTCCTACAAGGTCTCGGGCGGACTCCACGGCGTCGGCGTCTCGGTCGTGAACGCCCTTTCCGAATGGCTCGAGGTCGAGGTGAGCCGCGACGGGAGCGTCTGGCACCAGCGCTACGAGCGCGGCGAGACCGCCACGAAGCTCAAGAAGATCGGCACGGCGAAGAAGACCGGGACGAAGGTGACCTTCAAGCCGGACGCGCAGGTCTTCGAGGAGCTCGTGTTCAGCTACGACGTCATCGCCCACCGGCTGAGGGAACTCGCGTTCCTGAACGCCGGGCTGAAGATCACGCTGCTCGATGTCGCGAGCGCGAAGACCAACGTCTACCAGTACAAGGGCGGGATCGAGTCGTTCGTGAAGTTCCTGAACGAGAACAAGGACGTCTTGCACAAAAAGGTGGTCTCGTACCGCAAGGAGAGGGATCACATCATCGCGGAGTTCGCGGTGCAGTACAACGACGGCTACGCGGACAACATCTTCTCCTACGTGAACAACATCAACACCGTGGAGGGCGGGACGCACCTCGCCGGCTTCAAGTCGGCGCTGACGCGGACGATCAACACCTACGCCGAGAAGAACGGCTTGTTCAAGAAGGGCGAATCCCAGCTCCAGGGCGAGGACGTGCGAGAGGGCCTCACGGCCGTCCTCAGCGTGTACGTGCCCGATCCGCAGTTCGAGGGGCAGACGAAGACGAAGCTCGGGAACGGCGAGGTCCAGGGGATCGTCGCCTCGCTCGTGGGCGAATCGCTGAGCGAGTTCTTCGAGGAGAACCCGCCGGTCGCTCGGAAGATCTTCGAGAAGTGCATCGGGGCCGCGCGGGCGCGCGAGGCGGCGCGCAGGGCCCGCGACCTCGCGCGGAGAAAGAGCGTCCTCGACTCGGGCTCGCTCCCCGGCAAGCTCGCCGACTGCTCCCTGAGCGATCCGGCGTTGTGCGAGTTGTACATCGTCGAGGGCGACTCGGCGGGAGGCTCCGCCAAGATGGGCCGCGATCGCCGCTTCCAGGCGATCCTGCCGATCAAGGGCAAGATCATCAACGTCGAGAAGGCTCGCTTGGACCGGGCGCTCTCCCACGAGGAGATCCGCACGATCATCATGGCGCTCGGCGCGGGAATCGGCCAGGGCGACGAAGAGTTCGATGAGTCGAAGCTCAGGTACCACAAAATCGTCCTCATGACCGACGCCGACGTGGACGGGGCGCACATCCGCACGCTGCTCCTCACCTTCTTCTTCCGCTACATGCGGCCGCTCGTGGACAGAGGATATGTCTACATCGCGCAGCCGCCGCTCTACCGGATCAAGAAAGGGAAGCAGGAGATCTACGCCTACAACGACAAGGAGCGCGATCAGATCCTCGAGCGGGTCGGCCGCCAGGGAGCACAGATCCAGCGGTACAAGGGCCTCGGCGAGATGAACCCCGACCAGCTCTGGTCCACGACGATGGACCCGGAGAAGCGCACCGTTCTCAAGGTGGATGTCGAGGATGCCGCCGAGGCGGACCGGATCTTCACGATCCTCATGGGCGATCAAGTGGAACCCCGCCGGCAGTTCATCGAGGACAACGCCCTCAACGTTCGCAATCTGGACGTGTAGGAGCGCGCCGGCCGGCGCCGGCGCGGAGGGCCAGGGCAGCAGAAGGAGCGCTTGATGGCGACGAACATCGGCCGCGGGAGGATCGTCCCGGTCTATCTGGAAGACGAGATGCGGCATTCGTATCTCGACTACTCCATGAGCGTCATCGTGAACCGGGCGCTCCCCGACGTGCGCGACGGCTTGAAGCCGGTCCAGCGCCGCATCCTCGTGGCCATGAACGAGCTCGGCCTGGCCCACGACAAGGCGTTCCGCAAGTCGGCCAAGATCACCGGGGATGTCACGGGCAACTACCATCCGCACGGCACCTCGGCCGTGTACGAGACGATGGTGAGGCTCGTGCAGGACTTCTCGCTGCGCTACCCCCTGCTGGACGGCCAGGGCAACTTCGGATCGGTTGACGGCGACGCGCCCGCGGCCGAGCGCTACACCGAAGCCCGCCTCACGCGGGTGGGGGAGGAGCTGCTCCGCGACCTGGAAAAGAACACCGTGGATTTCCGGCCGAACTACGACGAGACGCGCCAGGAGCCGGTCGTGCTCCCGGGGATCTTCCCGAACCTGCTCACGAACGGCGCCTCGGGGATCGCGGTCGGCATGGCGACGAATATCCCGCCGCACAATTTCGGCGAGATCGCCACGGCGATCGTGCGCATCATCGAGGATCCGGCGCTCTCGGAAACCGACCTCTTCCGCATCGTCAAGGGCCCCGACTTCCCGACCGCCGGCATCATCTTCGGCCGCGAGGGGATCCGGCAGGCGTACCGCACCGGCCGCGGGCTCATCACGGTACGCGCCCGCGCGGCGATCGAGACGCTCCAGAACGGCAAGGAGAACATCATCGTCAGCGAGATCCCCTACCAGGTGAACAAGGCGAACCTGCTCGAGAAGATCGCCGATCTGGTCAAGTCGGGCAGCATCACCGGGATCTCGGACATCCGCGACGAATCGGACCGCGAAGGGATGCGGGTCGTCATCGAGCTGAAGCGCGACGCCCAGGCGCGGGTCGTCATGAACCAGCTCTTCAAGCACACGCAGATGCAGACCACCTTCGGCGCGAACCTGCTCGCCCTCACGAAGAACCAGCCGCGCACGTTCACGCTGCGCGGGCTGATTGACGCGTACATCGAGCACCGGCGAGAGGTCGTCGTTCGGCGGACGAAGTTCGAACTGGAGGAGGCCGAGAAGCGGGCGCACATCCTCGAAGGGCTCAAGATCTGCCTCGACCACATCGACGAGATCGTGCAGCTCATAAAGAAATCGCCGGACCCGGCGGCCGCGAAGGCCGGGCTCATTGAGACGTTCAAGCTCTCGGAGATCCAGGCCCAGGCCATCCTCGACATGCGGCTGCAGCGGCTGACGTCGCTCGAGCGCAAGAAGATCGAGGACGAGTACCTGGAGCTGATCAAGCTCATCGAGAAGCTGAAGGGGATCCTCGCGAGTGAGCGGGTGGTCTTGGCGATCATCAAGGAGGAGGTCGAGGCGCTGCGCGAGAAGTACGGCGACGAGCGGCGCACCGAGATCGTGTCCGGCGAGGCGGAGGACTTCGAGATCGAGGACCTCATCGCCGAGGAGGACATGGTCATCACCATCTCCCACGCCGGCTACATCAAGCGCCTCCCGGTCTCGAGCTACCACAGTCAGCGGCGCGGCGGCAAGGGAGTGGTCGGGGCCACGGCGAGGGAGGAGGATTTCATCGAGCGCCTCTTCATCGCGTCCACCCATTCGTACCTCCTCTTCTTCACCGACCACGGGAAGGTGCATTGGCTCAAGGTGCACGAGATCCCGCAGGCGGGCCGCGCGGCGAAGGGCAAGGCGATCGTGAACATGCTCGAGATTGACAAGGGCGAGCGGATCACGGCCTTCGTCCCGGTGAAGGAGTTCTCCGAGGACCAGTTCCTCGTGATGGCCACGAAAGACGGCGTCATCAAGAAGACGATCCTCTCGGCCTTCAAGAACCCGAAGCGCGCCGGGATTCGTGCCGTGGAGCTCGCCGAGGGCGACCTGCTCGTGGACACCGACATCACCGACGGCGGACACGACATCATCCTGACGACGCGCCGCGGCCAGGCGATCCGCTTCGCGGAATCGAAGGTGCGCCCGATGGGCCGCTCGGCGGCCGGCGTTCGCGGCGTGTCGCTCGAGGAAAAGGACGACGGGGTAGTGAGCATGGTCATCGTCAAGCGCGAGGCGACGCTGCTCACGGTGACCGAGCACGGCTACGGCAAGAGGTCGGCGGTTTCCGACTACCGGCTCACGAACCGCGGCGGGAAGGGGATCATCACGATCCGCTGCACCGAGCGGAACGGCTGCGTCGTCGCGGCCCGCGAGGTCGTGGACGGAGAAGAGCTGATGTTCATCACCAGCAAGGGACAGATCATCCGCGTGGCCGCGCAGGGCATCTCGGTGATCGGCCGGAACACTCAGGGCGTGCGCTTGATGAACCTCGAGGCCGGTGACCGGATCGCGGATGTAGCCCGCGTGGTTTCCGCCGCCGAGGAGGAGACGGCCTAGCGGCGAGTCCCGGGGACGTCTTGGTCGCCCGGCGCGCGCCCGCTCCCGTGCTTATGCAGAGCGCATCCGACTCCACGGTCCGCCGTTTGAGCGCCTACTTCCGGATCCTGGAAGAGGCGCGGGCGGCGGGGAACGACGTCCTCTCTTCCGCCCACTTGGCGGCGCGGGCGGGGCTCACGCCGGCTCAGGTCCGGAAGGACCTCTCCTGCTTCGGGAGCTTCGGCAAGCGTGGCCGCGGCTACGACGTGGCCGAGCTCCGGGAGGAGATCCGCAGAATTCTGGGGCTGGACCGCGCTTGGCGCGTCGCGCTGGTCGGAGCGGGCCATCTCGGGTCCGCGCTCTTTTCGTACAAGGGATTCGAGAAGCAAGGGTTCAGCATCGTCGCGATCTTCGACCAGGACGATCGTCTCGTCGGCCGCTCGTGGGGCGAGATTCCGATCCGGCCGATGAAGGAGTTCGGCCGCGTCGCCGGCGAGACCCGGGTCGAGATCGCGATCATCGCCACGCCGGCCGAGGCCGCGCAGGCCGTGGCCGACGCGATCGTGGCCGGCGGGGTCCGGGGCATCCTGAACTTCTCGCCCCGGCAGCTCTTCGTCGCAGAGGGTGTCTGGATTCGAAACGTGGACATGGCCATCGAGCTGGAGTCGCTCTCCTTCGCGCTGGCACGCCGCCGCTGACGGACGTCACCGATGTGATGCACTCCGGCGCGCCGGCATCGTTGCAACGGGGATCGAGGGGGCATTTGGAGGCATGACGCTCGAGCGCTCGGAGAGGACGCCGGTGATCTTCACGGACCGCCTGGGGCCGAACTTCCTTTGGCACATGCTGGCGGTCACGAAGATTTCGTACGACTCCGAGTACGCGGATCGCTTCGCGGAGTCCGTGCAGGCGAAGCACCGCGAAACGTTGGCCGGCTACGAGCGCCTGCTCCGGTTCGGCGAGGGGGAGACTTCGGCCCTCACGGGCTTCTTCACCTTTCTGCCGGGCTGGCTGCGCCTGGAATCAACGTCCGGGTTCGAGCGGTACTTCACCGCGATGGATCGCTGCCTCACGGAAGGGTCTCTGCGCGTCTTCGTCGAGGAGTTCCGTGAGGCCGACTGGACCGATCCCTGGTTCCATCACTTCACGACGGATCCGGGCTTTCCCCCGTCGCCGGTTCTGCGCCGCGCTGCGGAAGACCTCGCGGCCGCCTACACCGAGAGCTTCGACCGCTACCGCGACGAGGTCTGGCCCATCGCGCGGCGGGAGATGGCCCCAAGGCTCGCCGAACTGATGAACGTCTTCGCGCTCCGGGACTACGTCATTGACTGGGAGGCGGCGCTCGGCCTCGCCTTCGAGTCGCCGTCGTACGAGATCGTCCTCTGCCACTCGAACAAGGGCGGGCCGGACTGCAACTCGCTGGGCTACTGCGGCAACCTCTTCAACTACAGCAAGCCGTTCGATCGCACATGGCAGCTCGTGAGCCACGAGATCGGAACGCATCTGCTCTTCGGCAGTGTCATGGATCTGATCGGAGAAGGCCGGTACGAGCAGTCGAAGCTCTACTTCGCCTACGAAGTCCTCGCGATGTTCTTCAACAAGCGGGTGCTCGGGCGCGGAACCCTCGCCTATGATCTCGCACGCCACGACGGGCCGGCGCTGCTCGAGTTCTGCGAGCGTGAGTGGAGCGGCTCGATGACACCGGACGATCTGCTCGTCAGAATTGCCGATCGCTTCTGCACGAGATAGCCGTTTGACCGCGCTGTTCCCGCAGATGGCATGAGACCTGCTTGGATGGCTGCTTGCCCATTCGCCACGTTCATCGCCAACGAGCATCGGGGGCGCCCATGCATCGTCGCATTGACATCCGAGCCACGCTGGTCGTTGGATTCTTCTTCAGCTTGTTTTGTCATCAATCGGCGCCCGCCGGCCCGATCCACCACGACAACGGCGCCGTGCAGCGAAAG
Source organism: Candidatus Eiseniibacteriota bacterium (assembly GCA_020052115.1). Lineage (GTDB taxonomy): Bacteria > Eisenbacteria > RBG-16-71-46 > JAGVPR01 > JAGVPR01 > JAGVPR01. Next base: position 2,577 of record JAGVPR010000269.1, on the reverse strand, counting down.
GCGTACGCCGATCGGATGGCGAAGGACGGCCGGGTTCCGTACCACAACGGCGCGACCCTCGTCTGCTCCGACTGCCACACGATGCACGCCAGCCTGCAGCACAATTTCGCGGGCGGGACGGGCCCGGAGGGAGGCACTTCTTCGTTCCCGTGGGAAATAGCGCCGGCGCCGAACCTCCTCAAGGCCGCTGATCCGCTCGATCTCTGTCTCAACTGCCACGACAACTGGGCGGGCGCGCCGGATGTCATCGGTTCAGATGCGAACGGGCTCGCCGAGCGCTCCGCGGGCTTCTGCGAGGGGCCGGACGTCGTCAATCCGCGAGGGCACGATCTCGCGCGGGGCCTGGACACGTCGCCGGGCTTCGGCCTCTGCATGCGCTGCCACTGGGCTCCGCCCGAAGCGGCCAAGGTGACCTGCATTGACTGCCATACGCCGCACGGGAACGGCATCGAGCGCAATCTCCAGTGGGCCTCGGATCCCGAGGCCACGCCCCCGCTGGGCCTTTTCGTGGCCGACGGCGTCGCGGGCCTCGCCGCATACGAGAGAGAGAACGTTGCCTACGGGACGCTCAACACGACGCAGCTCCGCGAGGTCACCAGCATCTGCATTGACTGCCACCACGTCCTCTCGGGCTCGTGGTACACGGACCCCGACGGGGACGGGATCCACTCCCGGCATCCTTCGTACGACAGCGAACGCCAGGGACCGAATCACATCGCTCAGGGCGAAGCGCGCGGGAGCACCGCGCCGGCTCACTGGAACGCGGGCACGGGGAGCGGATTCGATGTGCCGCGGCTGCCGTTCGTGACGGACGGCGCGAGCAGCTTCGCCGCCGCGAGGACCGTCTCGGCCGCGGCCAACGGCGTCTTCTGCCTCACCTGCCACAAGGCACACGGCTCCTCCTCCGCATTCGGGATCGTCTGGCCGCTGGCGGGTCCCCCGGCGCGAACCGGGTGCGATCAGTGTCACGCGATCGAACCGATGCCCTGAACGGGGAAATCGCGCACGGCTCGAGGGGTTGAGCGCGGCGAAGGCGGGTTCGCGGCTGCGGATTTTTCCGCCCCCGGGGTGGAAAATCTCTCGCGGACCGCGGTTGTTTCGGACGATTTTTCGCGCGCGTCGTTCCCGCGCGGCACCGGCAGATCAGATCAGAGCGGCAGCCAGTAGGTCACCTTCGCGAGCAGCACGTCCTCGGAGTTCACGCCGAAGAGGTCGCCCGTGTCGCGCGACAGCGAGACGCGGCCGTCCTTGAACGGATCGTCCGTCCGCCCCTGGGACCACACGAGGAAGAGGGTCGAGCCCGGGCGGAACTCCCAGCGCACGATGAGATTCGACCGCAGCTCGCCGAAGTTGAAATCCGGGTTGTCAATCGTGACCTCTCCGTCCTCGCTCGCCAGCGTGTACGTGTTCTCCTCGGGGTCGTAAGCGACCGCCTCGTACGGCGTCATGAGATCTTCGTATTCGGACGCGCGCGGCTGCGTGATCCGCTTCAGCCCGGAGTACTTTCCGGCGGAGAAGTACGGCTGCGCGTAGAACTGCACGCTCAGATCCGGCGTGAACGCGTAGTTGAAGCGCACCGTCATGGCCACCGTCTCCTGCTTCATGTGCGCCATGATGTAGTGCGTGCCCGCCCCGACATCTACGTTGTCCACCCAGGCCCAGTCGTCCACGTTGTGCTCGTAGCGCGGCGCAAAGCTCAAGGACCATCGCGGCGCCGGGCGGACGGTGAGGTATGGGTTCACGCCGTAGGAGCGCGACTTGTTGAAGTCCTTCCATACCCAGGCTTCGATCTCGCCCGAGAGGGGCTTGCGGCTGTCGGAGCCGAACCCCGTCCAGCCGTTGATGGACGAGGGGATGCGGATCGAGGGCCCGCCGCGAAGGGCTCGAGGGGCTAGGCCGCCGCTGTTGTAGGCGAGGCCGCCGTACTGGTACCAGAAGTTGTTGTACGTCAGGCTTCCGTTGACGTTCGTTCCGGTGTCCGTGCGCTCGCCGCCCCAGTTCCAGTTCTCCCAGAGGTTGTAGTTGATGTTGTAGGAGCGGACGATCCGGCTCGGCTTCCATTCGCGGTAGCCGATCCAGAGCATCTGCGCGACGTAGTCCGCGCTTCGCAGGTAGCCGATGTCGTTCGATTCGAATCCCGGAGAGCGGAACTGGAAGGTCGTCATGCCGCGCCAGTGTCCTCCGGCGACTTTGCTGAGCGTGGCCGAGCCCGCGGCGCCCCGGAGCGACGTGCGCGAGGAGTCCACCTCGACGTAGTCCGCGTCCGGCCTCTGGTAGTAGCGCTGCGCCGCGCGCTGCGCGCGCACGATCGCAGTACGGCTCCCGTGGATCGAGCTCCCGACGGCGTAACCGTCGAACGAGTACTTGTCACCGTGGAAGCGGTGCTTGACGTCGAGGCCTCCGGTGACCGCCCGGTCGCGGAGGAAGTCCATCTCCTCGCCCTCGATCTTTCGGTGGACCGCCGTGGCGATCGCCCCGAGCGCGGTGCGGCCCTGGCGGAGGTCCCGCTGAACGCGGGCGACGAGATAGTTCGATGCCGGCTCGACCATCTCGCGGTGGCGCGCGAGCGGGGCGCCG
>JAGVPR010000071.1 GCA_020052115.1 Candidatus Eiseniibacteriota bacterium | reverse complement strand
GGCCAGCGTGAGCGAGAGCGACAGCCCGGGGGCGATGAAGATCAGGCAGGCGGCGATCGCGAGCCGCGGCAAGACGAAGCGCCCCGGCGGCAGCGCAGCAAGGATGTAGAGGAGCGGACCCGCGGCGACGAGCGCCCCGCGCATGCGCCGGCTTCTCGCGCGGCCGTGCATCCTTATCTCGTGAAGCGCATCTGCACCAGGAACCAGAGGTTCCGGAAGCCGTCGCGCCACTTCCGGAGCTTGACGTCCCCGACGCGCGGCCGGTAGGCGATATGGGCCTCGCCGAAGCGCACGGATGGATTCCGGATCGCCGAGATCTTGATCTCTTCGGACAAGGGCATTCCGTCGCTCGTCAGCCTGAGTCGCGGGAGTACCGTCCGCCGGAACACCCACATGCCCGATTGCGAATCGCGGATCGGGCGGAAGAACAGCAGCAGCGTGGCCGCGGTGAGCACCCAGTTGCCGATCCGATTGGTGAACGTCATCGCTCCGGCGTCACTCAGCGGGAAGCGGCTGGCCGACAGGAAGTCGAGGCCGTTGTCCTCGAGGTGGTCCACGAGGGCGGCGATCGCGTCGGAGGGGTAGGTGCCGTCGCCGTCCAGGGTGGCGATGATGTCTCCTGTGGCGGCCGGGAGGCCCGCCTTGTAAGCCGCGCCGTATCCGCGGACGCCTTGGTAGACGACGCGGGCCCCCAGGGATCGCGCGACCTCCGCGGTGCCGTCGCTGGAGGCATTGTCAACGACGACGACCTCATCAACGTACGGCGGCATCCGCTCGAGCACCTGCCGGATCCCCTGCTCCTCGTTGTAGCAGGGGATCACGACGCTGATCTTCAGGCCTCGATGCATCTTCCTCTTTCCATGGGCCGGCCGCGGGTTCGGCGATCGTGCTTTCAATGACGGCGGCGCGCACGAACGCGCCGCACGCTAGCACGGTGCGAGAGATGCGTCAATCCGCGGGACGGCGCCGCGCCGTGCGCGGCTTGTGTGAGCGCGTGACTCTCGGCACGTTCTCCAGCACGGGCCCGAGAAACCGTCCCGTGTGCGATCCCGGTGTCTTCGCGATCTCCTCGGGCGTCCCGGCGGCCACCAGATACCCGCCCCGGTCCCCTCCTTCCGGCCCGAGGTCAATCACATGGTCCGCGCGCGCGATGACATCGAGGTTGTGCTCGATGACCAGGATCGAATGCCCGGACTCGACGAGTCGATTGAAGGCGTCGAGGAGCTTCGAGATGTCGTCGAAGTGAAGGCCGGTCGTCGGTTCGTCGAAGAGATAGAGGGATCTTCCGGCCCGCCTCTGCGCGAGGATGCTCGCGAGCTTGAGACGCTGCGCCTCACCGCCCGAGAGCGTCGTCGCCGGTTGCCCTAGGCGCAGGTAGCCGAGGCCTGTCTCGGACAGGTGCCAGAGCGGCCCGGACACCGCGGGCGTATCGGAGAAGGGGACGAGCGCCTCGCTCACCGTGAGCTCGAGCGTCTCGGCGATGTTCCGACCCTTGTACCGGACCTCGAGCACGCGATCTTGATAGCGGGTGCCCCGGCAGACTTCACACGGCACGTACACGTCGGCCAGAAACTGCATCTCGATCTTCACCTGGCCATCGCCGCTGCAACGCTGGCACCGCCCCCCATCCACGTTGAAGGAGAAATCGCGCGCGGTCAGAGTCGCCGCGCGCGCCGCGGGAGTGGCGGCGAAGAGCGCGCGAATCCCGTCCATCGCTTTCATGTAGGTCACCGGGTTCGAACGCGGCGTCCGCCCGATCGGCGATTGGTCCACGAGCACCACGTCCTCGAGGAACTGCGCCCCTTCGAGCGAGCGGTACGGGCCGGCCGGCTCGCCGGGCCGCCCGAGCGCTTTCAGTAACGCCCCGAAAAGCGTGTCGTGTACGAGGCTCGACTTCCCGGAGCCGCTCACCCCGCTCACGCAGACGAAGAGACCGAGCGGGATCGAGACGTCGAGGTCCTTGAGGTTGTTCGTGCGGGCGCCGCGCAGGATGAGCTGTTCCTTCTTCGGCCGGCGGCGATCCGGGATGGGGATTTGCAGGTCGCCGCGCAGATAGCGGCCCGTGAGCGAGCCGTCGCTCGCCGGGATCTCGGCGAACGGGCCCTGGTAGACGATCCAGCCCCCGCGCTCGCCCGCACCCGGCCCGAGATCAATGAGCATATCGCTGGCCGCCATCATCTCGCGGTCGTGCTCGACGACGACGACGGTGTTCCCGAGATCGCGCAGGCGCTTGAGGATCGCGATGAGGCGTCCGTTGTCGCGCGGGTGGAGCCCGATGCTCGGCTCGTCGAGGATGTAGAGCGTGTCGGTGAGCGCCGAACCGAGCGAGCTGGCGAGCTGGATGCGCTGCGCCTCACCTCCGGAAAGGGTGCGGGACGGCCTGTCGAGCGTGAGGTATTCCAGTCCGACGTCTTCCAGATAGCCGAGGCGGCGATCAATCTCCCCGAGGAGCATGCTCGCCACCTCGCCCTGCATCGGCGTCAGCGTCGCGTCGCGCAGGAACGCGCGCTCGCGGTCCACGGTGAGCGCGCACAGTTCCGGCAGCGAGAGCCCCG
>JAGVPR010000035.1 GCA_020052115.1 Candidatus Eiseniibacteriota bacterium | reverse complement strand
GACGCGCGTCGTCGGCTACGGCGCCGTGGCGGTGACCGCGGCGGCGCCCGCGCATTCGGAGGCGACGCAGGAGCGTTCGCTCCGCCCGGAAGAGAGGCGCGCACTGCTCGTGTACGCCCGGGAGACAATCCGGAGCCGCTTCGAAGCTGGGCGTGCGGTGGCCGCGCCGGTAGGCCCGGTATTCCGAGAGAAGCGCGGCGCTTTCGTGACCCTCAAGAAGGAGGGAGAGCTTCGCGGCTGCATCGGACACATGGCCGAGGATGTCCCGCTCGGCGAATGCGTCGGCCGCATGGCGCTCGCGGCCGCGTTCGAGGATCATCGCTTTCCGCCGCTCGAGAAAGAGGAGCTGCCGCGCATCGAGATCGAGATCTCGGTCCTTACGCCGGCGAGACCGGTTTCCGGCATCGAGGCGATCGTCCTCGGCCGCGACGGCGTGATCCTTCGAAAGAGCGGCCGCTCGGCCGTCTTCCTACCGCAGGTGGCGGTGGAGCAGGGCTGGGATCGCGACACGATGCTCACGTACCTCGCGCTCAAGGCCGGCCTGCCTTCCAAGGCCTGGCGAAGCGGCGCCGAATTCCTCACCTTCCAGGCCGAGGCCTTCGGCGAGGCGGACCTCTCCCGGTGACGCGGCCTACCGTTCTTCTGCTCGCCGGCGTTGGTTTCATCTCCCTTCTGGGGCAGGTCATTCTGCTTCGTGAGCTCGCCGCCGTGCTCTACGGCAGCGAACTGGTGATGATCCTCGCCCTGGGCGCGTGGATGTCCGGCACCGCCATCGGCGCGCTCGCAGGGCGGCCGCTTCAGCCGCCTTCGCCGCGCCTCTTGCGCGTGCTCCTCTCGGCCGGCGCGCTTCTGATTGTCCTCGGCATCGTCTGGTGCCGCGGCGCTCGCCCGGCGCTCGGCGGCGTGCCCGGCGCGTACCTTCCGTTCCCGAAGCAACTCGCGGCGATCGCTGTCGCTCTCTTGCCCGCGGCAATCGTCTTCGGAGCGGTGTTCCAGGCGGCTGCGCGGCAGGCGATTCAAGCGGGGGGCTCGCTCCCGGGCGCGTACGCCGTCGAGAGCGCGGGAGCGCTCGCGGGCGGGATCGTCGCGACGGCAGCGCTTCGCCTGGGGGTCCCGAACCTCGTGACCGGCGTGCTCTGCGCGATCCTCGCGCTGGCGGCAGCGCTTCGGCCGGGCAAGCGACTGCTGACGGGGCTCACCTTTGCTTTCGGCTCGCTCGGGCTCCTCTTGGAGACGGCGCCGCTCGATCGCTGGATGACCTCGTGGACCCACGCGCATCTCCTCGCGACACGCGACACGCCGTACGGGCGCGCGACGGTCACGGCAAGCGAAGGGCAGGTCGCCGTCTTCCAGAACGATGTGCTCGCGTTCGAGACACAGGGGACGGCGGCCGAGGAATTCGTCCATCCTGCGGCGTTGCAGCTTCCGCGCGTCGAGCGCGTGCTCGTCCTGGAAGGGGGGTCTTCGGGATTGGTCGCCGCGGTCCTCGACCACCGCCCGCGGTGGGTGGACAGCGTGGAGTTGGACCGCGCGCTGAACGCGCTCGTCATGCGGGTGCTTCCCGACAACGCGCGCCGGCCGTTGCTGAGCGCCAAGGTCGCAACGCTTTTCGAGGATCCGAGGCGTTACGTACGGCTCGCCGGGCGTCACGGGGTCGCATACGATCTGGTGCTCGTCGGCGCGCCGGAGCCCGCGTCCGCACAGACGAACCGCTTCTATACACGCGAGTTCTTCGCCGAGTGCGCGGCCTTGCTTGGCGAGGGCGGCGTGCTGGCGCTCCGGCTGCCCTCTGCGGAGAACTACTGGGTGCCGGCGCTCGTCGGGCGCACGGCGAGCATCGAGCGAGCGCTCCGGTCCGTATTTCCGTCGGTGCTCGTGCTGCCGGGCGCCACGACGCTCGCCCTCGCCTCGAGGTCGCCGCTCGCGAGCGACCCCGAAACTCTCATCGCCCGGTGGGACACGCGCGACCTCCATCCTCGTCTGACGACGCCCGCCTACATCCGCTATCTCTACACGAACGATCGCGTCGCCTCCGTCGCTTCGCAACTTGCGGCGGCGAAGGCCCCCGCGAACTCGGACGCGCGTCCGGTCTGCTACCCGTACGCGCTCATGATCTGGCTTGCGATGTTCCATCCGACGCTCGCGCGCATGGATCCGATCGCGTGGACCTCTTCCGTGAAGGCGGCCGTGCTCCTGGCGACGGCCGCGGCGGGTCTGTGGCTGATCGTGCGCCGCTCGCAGGCGAGGCACGGCGCGGTCGTCGCAGCGGCCGGCGCGGCCGGGATGCTCCTCGAGGCGGTTTTGCTCCTCTCCTATCAATCGCGCCACGGGGTTCTGTATCAGGATCTCGGCGCGCTCCTCGGCGTCTTCATGCTGGGGCTTACGGCCGGCGCGTGGGCCGTCCACGCTCTTGCGCGAGGGAGGCGCGTCCGGCGGCTGTCGAGGCGGAAGGCGGGCTTCGTCATCTTCGCCGCGCTCTTTCTCACGTGCGTGTTCATCTCCGCGCGTCTTCGTGGCGATGCGCTGCCGGGATTGGCGGGCACGGCGGCCGGTCTCTTCCTCGCGGGCGCTCTTACCGCGGCGGTCTTCGCGCATGTGAGCCTGGGTCTGCACGATCCGGCGCGCGGCGCCGGTCCGCTCTACGCCGCGGATCTCGCGGGCGGTGTCGCCGGCAGCATCCTCGGGAGCCTCATCGCGATCCCGGTGCTGGGATTGCCTGGGGCGGCGCTCGCGGCGGCGGTTCTCGCTGTGGCGGCGGCGCTGTGGTTGTGAATGGGCGGGCTCTGCTTCGGCCGCGCTCGCGGGTGTCGCGCTCGCCGGTTGCCCCGCGGCCTCCGTCCACTTACAATGAGGCGCAAAATGGGTCCATCTCGATCGTTCCTTGATTCCCCGGAGTGACCGATCATGACGCTCATCATCGAAGGCAAGGTCGGCGACGAGATCCAGCGCTGGATGCTCACCGAAGGCAGTCACCGCGTCGGTCGCGGCACCGGCAGCCAGATCGTCCTCTCCGACCGCTCCGTCTCCCGCGAGCACGCGGAACTCGTCGTCCGGGCCGGGGCGACCGAGATTCGCGATCTGGGGAGCCGCAACGGCACCTGGGTGAACGGCGAGCCGGTCAGTGAAGCGGTCCCGCTCGCCGGCGGCGACACGCTGCGCTTCGGATCCGTGGAACTCGCCGTCACCGACGATGCGGCTACGCCCGCCGCCCCGCGCGCGCCGCGCGAGATCTCTCCCGCGCTCCTCTCGGCCGTGGAGGAGATTGACACGAGCGTGCAGCTCCGCTGGGACGACGTCCACGACGAGAAGCAGGCCGTTTCCGTTCACGAGCGCGAGCTCCTTCGGGTGCTCACCGAGGCCGGGGCCCTCCTCGTCGCGCCCAAGCCGCTCGCCGAGGTGTTCGAGAGCGTGCTGGAACTCGTCAGCAAGATGGTCCCCTCGCGCCGGATCGTCCTCATGCTTCGCGAGAACGAGGAGGCGCCGCTCGAGATGCGCGCTTCGCGGCCGGCGGGATCGGGGACGCGCGAGAAGCTCATGCTGAGCCGCACCCTCATTGACACCGTGATCCACGAGCGGACCTCCATGCTTGTCACCGATGCGCAGAAGGACCCGCGTTTTCGCGACCAGATGAGCATCGTCGCGCAGAACGTTCACTCGGCGATCATCGCGCCGCTTTTCGACAACGAGCGGGTCCTCGGCCTCGTCTACGCCGACACGAACAATCCGTTCGTCCGTTACGAGCAGGATCAGCTCCGCGCGTTCACGATGCTCGCGAACCTGATCGCCGTGAAGATCACGAACACGCGGCTCATGGAGCGCGAACGCGAACGCGAGCGGATGGAGCAGGAGCTGGCCACGGCGGCGCGCATCCAGAAGAGCCTTCTGCCGTCCGAGCTTCCGTCGCTCGAGTCCTACGAGATCTACGCGGCGCAGCTCTCCTGCTTCGAAGTCGCGGGGGATCTCTACGACGCGGCGGTTCTCGAGGACGGCCGGCTGATGGTCGTGCTGGGCGACGTGAGCGGGAAGGGGATGGGGGCCGCGCTCCTCATGTCGCACATGATGGCCTCGCTCCGGATGCTCTATGACGATGCGACCGATCTTGACATTCTCGCCGAGCGCGTGCACAAGCAGGTGCTGCGGTCCTCGGATTCAAGGCGATTCGTGACGTTGTTTCTCGGGCGTCTCGATCCCGCGCGCCATCGCCTCGAGTACGTGAACGCCGGGCACAACTCGCCCATTCTCCTCTGCGAGAACGCCGAGATGGCGCAGCTCGAGGCGACCGGCTTGCCGATCGGGCTCGTCGCGGGCGTGCCGTATCGGGTCGAATCGGTCGAGATGCCGCCGGGCTGCCTGCTCTGCATCTTCTCCGACGGCATCCCGGAGGCCGCGTGCGGCGATGATTTCTACGGCGACGATCGGCTGCTCGAGAGTCTGCGGAAGCACCGCGGGCTGCCGATTGACGAGGTCGCAGCCGGGCTTTTGTCCGATCTTCGGTTGTACCTCGGCGATACGCCGCCCGGCGACGACATCACGCTCTTTCTTCTTCGCAGAAGGCTGTGACGGAGGCGCGCTAGCCCGGGCCCCTGCAACGCCGCCGCCGGCCCGCGCGCCGCTGTTCGCCTCCTGTGCTACGATGGGGCCGATCTGATTTGCCGCGGCCCGGGGCGTCCCGGGCTTTTGCCTGTCCGGACCCGCAGGTCCTTTTCTCCGGCGGATTGAACGAAGGAGGCGGCATGAGCACGACGTACGACGTGACCGTGATCGGCAGCGGTCCGGGCGGATATGTCGCAGCCATCCGAGCGGCCCAGCTTGGGATGAAGACCGCCCTCGTCGAGAAGGATCCGCTCCTCGGCGGCACCTGTTTGCACCGTGGCTGCATCCCCACGAAGGAACTCTTGCACACCGCCGATGTTCTGCAGGAGATCCGCGAGGGCCGCCGGCGCGGGATCATCGTGGACAAGGTCACCCTCGACATGCCCGCTATGCACAAGCGGAAGACCCAGGTGGTCGAGAAGCTCTCGAAGGGGATTGATTACTTGATGAAGAAGCGCAAGGTGGACGTCTTCCGCGGATTCGGCCGGTTGGCCGGCCCCGGCGTCGTCACCGTCGAGGCGGAGGGCGGCAAGCAGGAGATCTCCACGCGCACCGTGGTCCTCGCGACGGGCTCCGTGCCGAAGACGATTCCGGGTGTCACGGTGGACCGCGAGCGCATCATCACCTCCGACGAGGCTCTGAACCTCCCCGCGGCCCCCAAGCGTCTCGCGATCCTCGGAGCCGGGGCGGTCGGCGTCGAGTTCGCCTCGATCTACCTGCGATTCGGAAGCCAGGTGACGCTGATCGAGATGCTGCCGCGCATCGTGCCGCTGGAAGACGAAGAGGTTTCAGCGGAGCTTCTCAAGGCGTTTCGCAAGCGCGGCGTTGACGTCCACGTCGGCACGCGCGTCGAGAAGGTGGAGACCGGAAGCGATGGCGTCACGATCACGGCGAAGGGCCCCGAGGGCCAGCCGGTGAGCATCGAGGCCGACGTGCTCCTCCTCGCGGTGGGGCGTCGCGCCGTGGTGGAAGGGATCGGTCTCGAGAAGACGCGGGTGAAGGTGGAGAATGGCTTCGTCGTGGTGGACGAGCATCTCCAGACCGGCGAGCCGGACATCTACGCGATCGGCGATCTCTTGAGCTCGCCGCAGCTCGCCCACGTCGCTTCGGCCGAGGGAATCTACGTGATGGAACGCCTCGCAGGCGCCGAGCCGCCGCCGCTTCGATACGACACGATGCCCGGCGCCACATACTGCGATCCGGAGGTGGCGAGCGTGGGCCTCACCGAGGCCGAGGCGCGCCGCCGGGGGCACGACGTGAAAGTCGGGCGCTTTCCGTTCTCGGCGCTGAGCAAGGCAGCCATTCTCGCGAAGTCCGAGGGTTTCGTGAAGATCGTGGCCGACAAGGCATACGACGAGGTGCTCGGCGTTCACATCATCGGCCCCAGTGCGACCGAGCTGATCGCCGAGGCCTGCGTCGCGCTCCGCCTGGAGACCACGGCGGCCGATCTCGTCTACACCGTCCACGCGCACCCGACGCTGTCGGAGGCGATCAAGGAAGCGGCGCACGATGTCCACGGAGAGGCGATCCACATCTGAGCGCCGCTCAGGCGGCGGGCGGACGCAGGCGAAGGCGAGCGGCCCGGGGCGCGCCCTCTCACTCGGGCGGCGCCTCGAGCTTTTCTACTACATGTTGCTCAATCGCCGCCTCGAGGAGCGCCTGGCGAACCTCTATCGCCAGGGGAAGGTCGTCGGCGGCCTCTACTTGAGCCTCGGTCAGGAAGCGACCTCCGTCGCGAGCGCGTTCGCTCTGGAGCCTCAAGACCTCCTCGCACCGATGATCCGGAACCTGGGCTCGATGCTGGTGCGCGGCGTGAAGCCGCGCGAGGTCCTGATGCAGTACATGGCGAAGGCGGACGGCCCCTCGGGCGGCCGCGATGGAAACCTCCACTTCGGCGGCGTCGAGCGCGGCCTGATCGCCCCATCCAGCATGGTCGGTGCTCTCGTGCCGGTCATGGCGGGCGTCGCGCTCGCTTCGCGCATGCGAAAGCTGGACGCGGTGGCTCTCACCTACGTCGGCGACGGCGCGACCTCCACGGGCGCCTTTCACGAGGGGATGAACTTCGCGTCGGTGCAGAAGCTGCCGCTCGTCGTGATCGGCGAGGACAACCGCTTCGCTTACTCGACGCCGGTCTCGAAGCAGATGGCGATCGCGACGCTGGCGGACCGGGCCAAGGCCTACGCGATGGCCGCGGTGACCGTGGACGGCAACGACGCCGAGGCGGTCTACACCGCGACGAAGCTGGCCGTCGAGCGCGCGCGAGCCGGCGGCGGACCGACCTTCATCGAGGCGAAGACGATGCGGATGCGCGGCCATGCGGAGCATGACGATGGACGCTACGTGCCGCGCGAGCTTCTCGAGGAGTGGCGCGCGAAGGACCCGATAGATCGCTACCGCGCCTTCCTTTCCGAGAAGGAGCATGTCTCCGCGGCGGATCTCCACGCGATCGAAGAGCGGATCCGCGCCGAGCTGGATGAAGAGGTCGCCCGCGCCGAGGCGAGTCCGGAGCCGCCCGCGGAGCGCGGCCTGGGCTGCGTGTACGCGGAGGATCCGCGGCCCTTCGGCGGTCCCTCCGGGCACGGCGGGAGCTGAGGATGGCCGAGAGAACCTATCTCGAGGCGATCCGCAGGGGTCTTCTCGAGGAGATGGACCGCGATGAGCGCGTCTTCCTTCTCGGAGAGGACATCGGCGAATTCGGTGGCGCCTTCAAGGTGACCGCCGGCCTCATTGATCGCTTCGGGCCCGAGCGCGTCATTGACACGCCGATCTCTGAGAGCGCCATCGTGGGCGCGGCGATCGGCGCCGCGCTCCTCGGGATGCGGCCCGTGGCGGAAATGCAGTTCATTGATTTCATCTCGACCACCTTCGATCTCATCACGAACTTCGCGGCCAAGTGCCGCTACCGCTGGGGCGCGGCGGTGCCGATGGTGGTGCGCGGCCCCTGCGGCGGCTACGTGCACGGCGGGCCGTACCATTCGCAGAACGTCGAGGCGTACTTCCATCACACGCCCGGCCTGAAGATCGTGCAGCCGTCAACGCCGTACGACGCGAAGGGGCTCATGAAGGCCGCGATTCGCGATGACAACCCGGTGCTCTACTTCGAGCACAAGTTTCTCTACCGCCGGCTGCGCGAAGAGGTGCCCGACGACGACTACGTCGTGCCGATCGGCAAGGCCGCGGTGCGCCGCCGGGGCAAGGACTTGACGATCGTCACGTACGGCGCGCTCGTGCCGGTGTGCCTCGAGGTGGCCTCGGAGATGGAGGCCGCGGGCGCGTCGGTGGGCGTGGTGGATCTGAGGACGCTCTTGCCGCTCGATGAAGCGACGATCCTCGAAGAGGTCTCACGAAGCGGGAAGCTTCTCATCGTGCACGAAGACACGCTGACGGGCGGCGTGGGCGCCGAAGTGGCCGCCCGCGTGGCCGAGAAGGCGTTCGAGTATCTCGATGGCCCCATCCGCCGTGTCGCGGCGGCCGATACCCCGATCCCGTTCAGCCCCGTTCTCGAGGAGCGGGTGCTTCCGCAGAAGCCGGACGTGATGCGCGCGGCGCGCGAGCTTCTGGACTACTGATCCGGCCGAGGGGCGCCCCGCGCGGCGCCCGTGAGGAGAGCGCTCATGAAGACCGACGTCATCATGCCCCAGATGGGGGAGAGCATCGCTGAAGGAACGATCACGAAGTGGATGAAAAAGGCCGGCGACCCGGTCAAGAGGGACGAGCCCCTCTTCGAGATCTCGACGGACAAGGTGGATGCCGAGATCCCATCTCCGGCCGCCGGCGTCCTCACCGAGATCCTCGTCGGGGAAGGGAACACGGTCGCGATCAGCACGGTCGTCGCGCGCATCGAGACCTCCGCGGACGCGGCCGGGGAGCAGCCCGCCGCCGCGGCATCG
>JAGVPR010000055.1 GCA_020052115.1 Candidatus Eiseniibacteriota bacterium | reverse complement strand
CGCCGTGACCGCGCGGCGCACCAGCGCAAGACGGCGACCGTCCGGGCTGACCGCCGGCTGGCGGCTCACAAACTCCTCGGCGGTGAGCGGACGCGGTTCGCCCTCCTGGAGAGGCACCCACCAGAGGCGGCAGAACTCACGGTTCGCCTCGAGGTCGTATGTCGTGACGGGAACCACGGCGCTCCGGCCGCCGGGGACGACGGCAGGGGCGCCGACTCGGCAAAACGCCCAGAGGTCCTCGACGGTCAAGCGGCGGCGATCGGCATTCAAGGTTCACCTCGGATTGTGGGCCTGGAGATCAACGAACGTCTTCGGGCATTGTAAGCGAACAAGCGCCGGTGGAGGGGGGGGCTTCGTCTCGGGCGTTCAGGGGCTTGAATCGGAATCGCGCGGTGCCTAGAATCATCTCACTCGTGAACGGCTTCATGCTTTCCGGACGGGCCGCCCTCGGCCCCGGGGGATTCCCGTGGACGATTTCTTCTCGGCCGAAGACGTTGACCGGCTCCTCGCCGACAGCACGGGCATTCTCGAATCGCTCCGTCGCGAGCTCCGCGGCCTGACGGGCCTCATTGACACCGGCGCCGCGGATCTCGCGCCCGGCCAGCTTCGCGATCGGGCCGGACGGATCGAGGGTGACGTGCGCCGGCTCGAAGTGCTCCTCGAGGAGCGCACGCAGACCCTCCGCGGCGAGGTCGAGCGCCTCGCCGAACGACTCTCCGGCATGGCGAAGGAGAAGCAGAAGTTCGCCATGCTGCTCGAGATCTCTCGCGCGCTCAGCTCGGTCACCGATGTGGACGACCTGCTCGGCCTCATTCTCGACCAGGCCAACCGCGTCACATCAGCGGAGCGGGGGTTTCTCGTGCTCGTCGGCGAGGGGGGCGAGCTGGACTTCCGCGCCGCGCGCTCGAGCGGCCGCGAGGATATTCCGGACGCGGAGCGCGAGATCAGCCGCAGCATCATCTCGCAGGTGGCGCGCACGGGCGAGGCGCTGGTCATCCCGAACGCCCTGAGCGAGCCCGGCTGGAGCGAGAAGCGGAGCGTGCGGGAGCTGCGTATCCTCTCGGTTATCTGCGTGCCGCTCAGGACCAAGGGTCGTGTCACCGGCGTCGTGTATCTCGAGAGCCGCTCCGTCAAGGGGCTGTTCCACGAGACCGATCTCGAGCTGCTCGTCGCCTTCTCGGTGCAGGCGTCCATCGCCCTCGAGAACGCGAACCTCTACGGCGAGGTGCGCCGCTCGCGGGAGCGGCTCTCCGAGGAGAACTTCCGCCTGAAGAGCGAGCTGCGCAAGCGCTTCTCCTACGGCGGCATCATCGGCGGCGGCTCCGCCATGCAGACGGTCTACGCGCTCATTGACAAGGTCGTCCCGAGCAAGGTGAACGTGCTCGTGCGGGGCGAGAGCGGCACCGGCAAGGAACTGATCGCGAAGATCATCCACTACAACGGCCCGCGGGCGCAGAAGCCGTTCGTGCGGGTGAACTGCGCGGCGATCCCCGAAACGCTCCTCGAGAGCGAGCTCTTCGGCATCGAGGGCGGCACGGCGACCGGCGTGACCGCGCGCCCCGGGAAGTTCGAGATCGCCGACGGCGGCACGATGTTCCTCGACGAGATCGGGGACATGAGCCTCGTCACTCAGGCGAAGGTGCTGCGGGCGATTCAGGAGAAGGAGTTCGAGCGCGTCGGCGGCCGGCAGCCGATCCGCGTGGACGTGCGCCTCATCGCGGCGACGAACATCGCTCTGGAGAAAGCGATCGAGGAGAGGCGCTTCCGAGAGGACCTGTACTATCGCCTGAACGTCGTCACGATCCTCTTGCCGCCGCTTCGCGAACGGATGGACGATGTCCTGTCCCTGGTGCGACACTTCCTGGAGAAGCACTGCAAGGAGCACGGCATCGAGGCCAAGCAGTTCAGCGCCGAGGCGATGGACCTGCTCCTCTCATACGAATGGCCCGGAAACGTCCGCGAGCTGGAAAACGTCGTCGAGCGCGCCGTCATCCTGTCGAGCGGCCCGATCATCCCGTGTTCCGATCTGCCGGAGCCGGTGCGGGGCAACCGCGCGGGGCCGCCCCTGGTGCCTCTGACGTGGGACCGCCCGCTCGATGACGTCGTGGGAGCGTTCGAGCAGCGTTGCATCATTGCGGCGCTCGAGGAGTGCGCCTGGGTGCAGACGAAGGCTGCGGAGAAGCTCGGTATGACGGAGCGCAATCTCCGCTACAAGATGAGGAAGTACGGCATGAGCCGGCAGCGGAGCGCTTGATGCGCGTCTCGCCGAGGACATCCCTCGAGTCCATCGCCTCGATGGCCCGCGATGCAGCGAGCGCGGCACGAGACGCCGCGCGCCGGGAGGCCGGACCGGGTGCGGACCGGACGCCGTTCGATCCGGCCGTGGCCCTGATCCTCGGCTCCGGCCTGGGACCTCTGGCGAAGACCCTCGACGATGCGGCATCGGTCTCGACCGCGGAGCTTCCTCATTATCCCGAGTCCACGGTGGAAGGGCACGCGGGGCGGATCGTCTTCGGCCGGCTCAGAGGCGTTCCGGTGGTCGCCCTCGCGGGCCGCGTGCACGGTTACGAGGGCTACCCGCCGTGGCGCGTCACCTTTCCGGTGCGCGTGCTCTCCGCGCTCGGGGCGCGGAAGCTCTTCATCACGAACGCCTCCGGAAGCGTGCGCAAGGAGTTCGCGCCGGGCGACCTGATGCTCATCACCGACCAGATCCACTTCTCGTTCCGTAGCCCTCTGCGCGGCTGGAACCGCGAGGATCTCGCCCCGCGCTTCGTGGATCTCGAGGAGCCGTACGACCGCCGCGCGCTCACCCTCGCGGAGGAGGCGGCGAGGGATCTCGGCATCCCCGTCAGGCGCGGCGTGCTCTTCTCCTCGCTCGGCCCCGCCTACGAGACCGCCTCCGAGGTGCGAATGATCCGCCGGCTCGGCGGGGACGTGGCCTGCATGTCCACGGCGCCCGAGGTGATCGTGGCGAGACAGCTCGGGATGCGCGTCTTCGGCGTCTCGTGCGTGACGAACCACGCCACGGGCCTCTCCGCGGGGCCCCTCTCCCACGACGAGGTGACGGAGACCGCCGATCGCGTGCGCTCGGTCTTCTCCCGGCTCGTGGGGGAGATCGTCGCGAGATGGGGCGCCGAGCCCTGAGACGCGCGTCCCGCGGCGGCCCGGGGCCGCGCACGATGACCCCGACTACGAGCAGTGGCCCGTGGATGCGGGCGCGCCGTCGAATCAGGAGGGCGGGCCGCAGGAGAGGCAAGGCCTCATCTCGACCCGCGCGTTGACGCCGTCCCGGTTCCGTCCTACGCTGAGGCAGGTGCCGACATGCCAACCTTCGCCTCCTCTCTCAGGGCCGCTATGGCCGCTGTCCTCTTGCTCGCGACGCTCGTTCCTGCGGCGGCCGCCCGCTACGGTGAGATCGGGCCGAGCGTGAACGGGGAGCGGCCGCGCTTCGTGGTCAACACGCCGGCCTGTCTCGGTGCGGACGGACGGCCCCAGCTCCGCGTCCAGGTCGTTGTGCCGTACCCCGAGATTCTCTTCGTGAAGCAGGCCGTGGACCGTTTCGTCGCGCGCATCGAACTGGTGATCATCGTGTACGACGCCGGGGGGGACCAGGTCGGCGGCGATCTGTGGACGCGCGAGGTGCCGGCGGCGACCTACCCGGCCACAGTGGATCCCCGAAACGGCTTCTCGCACGAGGAGCGCTTCGCCGTCCCATCGGGAAAGCTCCGCGTGAAGGTGTCGGTCAAGGATGTCGAGTCCGGGAGCGAGGGGGAGATCCGCCGCAAGGTCCAGGTGCCCGCGTTCGATGCGCTGCCGCTGTCCATGAGCGATTTGCGCTTCGGCTCCTGCGCTCCCGCGTCCTCGGCCGACGCGTTCGAGCCGGCCTACGTGCGTTCCCGCTTCGGCGGCGAGCCGCTGCCTCCCATCTGCATCTTCGGCGAGATCTACGATCGCGAGCGCGAGGCCGGGTCGGGCCCCGAGCGCTACCGGATCGTGTGGCGCGTCGAGGACGATCGGCGGCAGGAGAGGGCGGCCGATACGCTGATCGTGTCGGCCGACTCGGCGCGCGTCGGATTCGTCATCCGGCCCGCGCTGGCGCCGCTCACGCTGGGCCGCTACGAGTTCATCGCCGAGCTCGATCACCGCGGGTGGACGCTGGAGAGGCGGGCGCCATTCGAAATGGACGAGACGCGGCTCTCCATCCATTCCGGCTTCGACGAACTCGTGGACATGGCCGGTTACATCGGAACGAGCAGCGAGATCTCGAAGCTCCAGCGGGCGCTGCCGGGCGAGCGCGAAGCGCTCTGGGATGAGTTCTGGCAGCGGCGCGATCCGAGCCCGGGCACCCCCGAGAACGAGACGAAGGAGGAGTTCTTCCGTCGCGTGCAGTACGCGAATGAAACGTTCGGCACGTTGAACATGTCGGGGTGGCGGAGCGACCGCGGGATGATCTACGTTCGGAACGGCGCCCCCGATCAGATCGAGAGCCATCCGGTGAACCCCTCGGAGCCACCTTACGAAATCTGGCACTATTTCATGCTGAATCGCGTGTACGTTTTCGCCGACCGTGGCGGCTTCGGCCAGTACACGCTCGTCAGCACGAGGCGAGGGGGTGGCTAGTGAGAATCCTGAAGGATCACGCGGCTCCCTGGCTGCCGATGCCCGCTGGGCTCCCGCGGGCGATCGTGAACGTCTCGGCCGCCGACGTGCGCCGGGAGCCGGCGCATGAGTCCGAGATGCTGACGCAAGCGCTCCTGGGGGCGGTGCTCGATGTCGAGGATCTCTCGGACGAGGGCCGGTGGGTCCGCGTGCGCTTCGATGACGGATACCGAGGCTGGGTGCGCTCATGGCTTCTGACCGGCGCATCGGACGAGGATGCGGCCCGGTGGAACGCCGGCCCCGCGTTCGTCGTCGGCGCCCTCCGGGCCGAGGTTCTCTGCGAGCCGCACCGAGGTGCGGAGGCGCTCGCTCCCGTGGTGCTCCTGGGGCGGCTGCAGGAGATAGGTCGCACGGCCGATGCGGCCTGGAGCGAGGTGTCGTTTCCCGATGGACGAAGCGGCTGGGTCTTCTCGGAGGCGCGGCGAGCGCACTTCGAGCCGAGCGGCGATCCGCGCGAAGACGCGCTTCGGGCGGCGCGCGGACTTCTCGGCGCGCCCTATCTCTGGGGCGGGACCACACCGGCCGGACTCGACTGCTCAGGCCTCACCTGGATCGCCTGGCGGCTCGCGGGTGCGCCCCTTCGGCGCGATGCGTGGATGCAAGCCGAGGACGCGCGGCCCGTGGATGGGACGCGCGTGCGGCCGGGCGATCTCCTCTTCTTCGGAGAGCCGGAGGGGCGTGTCTCGCACGTCGCGCTGGCGGAATCCGGCCGGCGCTTCCTCCACGCGCAGGGGTTCGTCCGGCGTCACAGCCTCGAGCCCGCCGACCCGGACTTCCATCCGCGACTCGCGACTCTCCTTCGAGGAGCCGGATCGCCGGGGATCTGATCTCCGGCCTCGCGGGCGCCTTCTGAAGTTGAATCTCTAACGGGCTACTGGGAAGGCTCTTGCGCCGGAACGTGAACGCTCTGCTCGAAGCACGGGGAAGCGCGGAGCCTCTCGAGACGACCGTCCGTGTCGAGCAGCGTGAGGGAGTACTCGATCCCGTTCGGGCTGCGGGCAAGCCTGGGGACGCACGACAATAGCTCGGAGTCGGCGAGCGGTCCCTCGCCGATGAGAACGCACTCCGGGACGAGTTCATCGTCCACCGGAAAGAACCACGCCATGACGTTCGCACCGCGGTTCGAGCCGGGGAGAGGGAGCGAGTAGGCGCCGGTCGAATCGGCCCACGTCGAGGCGCCGGGAGCGCCGTCCACGTAGAGCCTCACGCGCACAGCCGTGAGGGGCCGGTCTCCGGGTCCGAGAACGCGCCCGTGGAGATGGGGCGCCTTGTCGATCGCCTCCGCCGCGACGGCGAGAGTCACGAGCGCGACGGCGGACCCGGCG
Organism: Candidatus Eiseniibacteriota bacterium; assembly: GCA_020052115.1. Taxonomy (GTDB): domain Bacteria; phylum Eisenbacteria; class RBG-16-71-46; order JAGVPR01; family JAGVPR01; genus JAGVPR01. The sequence continues at coordinate 2,678 of JAGVPR010000055.1, read as the reverse complement.
GTCCACGCTGCGAGGCATCGACGGGAGAGCTTCACAACGAGATTCTACGACGCCGGGGGCGCGGCGGGAAGCATCGAAACAGGCGAAAGCGCTTGCCGGGTACCGGGGCCCATGCTACATTGCGGCAGCCTTTTCCGCTCTGAGGCGCGCGGTGTTTCTCTGTCGGGCCGTGGAGCATGTGGCTCTGGGCGCTCTTCGTCTTGGACCCCGTCGAAGAAGGGTAAGGATGTTGGATCGCTTGATGGGAATGGTGACGAACGACATCGCCATCGATCTGGGCACCGCCAACACTCTTGTCTACGTGAAGGGGCGCGGGATCGTTCTGAATGAGCCTTCGGTCGTGGCGGTCGAGAAGGGAACGAACAAGGTCGTCGCGGTCGGCAAGGCCGCGAAGGAGATGCTCGGCAAGACGCCGGAGTCCATCGAGGCGATCCGCCCGATGAAGGACGGCGTCATCGCCGATTTCGAGAAGACCGAGGAGCTTCTGCGCGAGTTGATCGGCAAGGCGCAGAAGAAGCGCTTCCTCGTCCGTCCGCGGATCATCATCTGCGTTCCCTCGGGGATCACGGAGGTCGAGAAGCGCGCCGTTCGCGAATCGGCCGAGCGGGCCGGAGCGCGAGAGGTGTTCCTCGTCTCCGAGCCGATCGCCGCGGCAATCGGCGTGAGCCTGCCCGTGGACAAGCCGTCCGGGAACATGATCATAGACATCGGCGGCGGGACGACGGAGATCGCGGTGATGGCGTTGAACGGCATCGTCTGCGATACCTCGATCCGCGTCGGCGGCGACAAGATGGACGACGCGATCGTGCAGTGGGTGAAGCGCAACCACAACCTGCTCATCGGCGATCAGACGGCGGAGCGCATCAAGATGAAGGTCGGCTCCGCGTTCCCCCTGGAGCAGGAAGAAGAGATGGAGATTAAGGGTCTCGACCTGATCAAGGGCGTGCCGCGCACGATCCGGGTGACATCGGCCGAGATTCGTGAAGCGTTGCAGGAACCTGTGAGCGCCATCGTCGAGGCGATGAAAGCGTCGCTCGAGGCGACCCCACCCGAACTGGCGGGCGACATCGTTGACAAGGGAATCGTGATGACCGGCGGAGGTTCGCTCTTGCGCGGGCTGGACAAGCTGCTGCGCGAGGTGACGAACCTGAACTTCCGCGTCGCCGAGGACGCCCTCATCTGCGTGGTCCTCGGCTCGGGAAAGATCCTCGACAACCTGGAGCAGTACGAGAAGGTCTTGATGAAGGGGCCGCGCGACTAGCGGATTCGAAGGTCGCTGCGGCCCTCTGCCCAGGATCGTCGTGCACCGCCGGATCGGGCCGGGAGGCGTGGTGGTCATCTGGAAGCGGCGGGGTGTGCCGGCGCTCCTCGTGACCGGTTCCCTGTCCCTCGTTCTTCTGCTCTCGGGCGATCCCGCCCAGATGCGCGTGGCGCGCGCGGTGGAAGGGGTCGCCCTCCAGCCGTTCTTCCGCTTCTTCGGTCTGCTGCGCGGCGGCGTCACGGCTTACGGTTCGCATCGGGAGATGGCGCAGCGCACCACGGAGCTGGCGCGTGAGCGCGACCTGTTCATCGAGCGCGGCCTGGAGAACATGCGGCTCCGACGGCTCCTTGGCTTCAGCAGTCGTTCCGGCTACGACCTGATCCCGGCCGAGGTGCTGCGCCACGACGCGGGGCGGCTCGATGAGACGATCATCGTGAGCGCGGGGCTTTCCCAGGGCACGGCCGTGGGGCAAGCAGTGATATCGCCGGACGGCCTCGTGGGCCGGCTCATCGAGGTGCACCACGGGAGCGCGCTGGTGCGCCTGCTTCGCAGCCCGGCGAATCCCGTGAGTGCGCGCGTGCAGCGAAGCCGCGTGATCGGGACGCTCCGCTGGGATTCGTCGAGACCGGCCACGTTCGACCTGCTGCACGTTTCGGCTCACGCAGACTGCGAGGTCGGCGACGTCGTGGTGAGTTCCGGCCTGGGCGCCTCTTATCCCGCGGGGCTCAGGATCGGCGAGGTGGTCTCGGTGGGCCGCGATCTTTCGGGGCTCATGAAGGAGGTGCGCGTGCAGCCGTCGGTTGATTTCGCGCGCCTGGAGGAGGTCTTCCTCTTGAGAGCGCGGCCGGGCGAGACGGAGTTCGAGCGGCTCTACGCGGAGCCGCGAGCGGCCGCTCCGGATACGGCCGCGCCGTAGGCGGCGACGGGGGAACGGGGGATGTCGAAGCTGGCCATCGCGGTCGCGATTCTGACGGCCTACATCGTACAGACTTCATTCCTGCCGGTGATCCGGATCTTCGGCGCTCTGCCGGATCTTCCTCTCATCGTCGTCGTCCATGTGGCGCTTCTGCGCGGGCCGACGGCGGGCGCGGTCCTCGGTTTTCTGACCGGGCTGCTCCTGGATCTGTCCGCTCCCCAGACGCTGGGCGCGGCCGCTCTGTCGCGGTCGGTCGTGGGTTTCGCGATCGGGCACGTATGGGAGAGCGTGGAGCGGGGGAGCGTTCTTGCGGGGACGCTCGCGGTGTTCGCCGCCGTCATCCTGAACGACGCGCTCTACCTGGCGACGCTCGCGGTGACGGCACGCGGATCGTTCCCATCCACGCTTCTGTCCGTGGCGCTGCCGGCGGCGGTGTATACGACGGCCGTCGCGCCGCCGATTCTGCAGCTGCTCGGCCGCTTCGTCCGCGTGCGCCGCTCG
>JAGVPR010000009.1 GCA_020052115.1 Candidatus Eiseniibacteriota bacterium | reverse complement strand
GGCGACAAGCGCCGCAATCACGAAGCGTCTCACTCGTTCCTCACAGCCGCCGGGCCATGTTCACAGGCCTCGGGCCTTTCCAGGCTGCCGCGCGGCGATCGAGGTCTTGAGCGCGCGGATCTCATCCTCGAGCCGGGCATCGAGCCCCGCCGAGGCCTCGAGGGCATCGAGCTGCCGGAGCGTCTCGATCGCGCGCGCCTCCAAGTCCGAGCGCATCGCCCCATAGTCCTCCTCGGTGAGCTTGCCGGTGCGGAAATCGAATTCCATCTCGCGAAGCGAGGAGAGGAGCCCCTCCTTCTGCCGCCGCAGCTCCGCGCGCCGCCCCTCGTCGAGGTCACGCACGCGAGGTCGCGCGTCCCAGAGCGGCCGCCCGACGAAGTACGCGCACGCCCCGATCACCGCGATCACGATCACGAGTTCGAGAGCCATCTTCCCCCTCTACGCGCCGCGGCGCAGCTCGTCGTCGAGCCGGTCGCGATCTTCCTTCGAAAGCGGATGAACTTCGTGCGGCCCAGGCGACGGCGGCTTCCGGCGCGTCCAGGACCGAAGCACCCAGCCGAGGAACGTGCCGCCCAGGACCAGCGCCACGAAAGGCGCCACCCAGACGATCAAGTTGAACCCCTTCTTGGTCGGGGCGGCGCGCCTGATCTCGCCTTCCTCCGAAACGAAGACGGCGACGATCTCCTCCGGGCCCTTCCCTTCCGCGAGCAGCCTGCGGATCTTCTGCTTATCTTGAGCCGCCTCGCCGCACTCGCAGTCGGACAAGACCATGTTCCCGCAACCGCACGTGCAGATCATCTTCGAAGCGGCCTCGTTCACACGTTCGAGGCTCACCGCTTCTTCGCCCGCCCCGAGGGGCTCCGCGGGCGCAGTACCGCTCACGCCGCCCACGGCGCAGTTGTCGCCCTTGGGCGCCGTATCCTCCGGAGGAGCCCCTGGAGAATCGGCGGCGGCCCGGACTGCGACACCCGCCGCAAGCGGCGCGACGACCGCGACGAGGAGAAGGAATCGCTTCATGCCACCGCCTCCTCAACCTCGAAGCTATACGAGAGCGCGCGGCGCTTGTCACGTTTGTCGGGCCACGCCGCCAGCGTCGTCCCCAGCATGACGACGAGCCCGCCGAGCCACAAGCAGTTCACGAGGGGGTTGATGTACGCCTTCAGGACCGCCGTCTCGCCGTCGAATGAGGCGAGGATCAGGTAGAGATCCTCCTTCGGCGTGGATCTGAGCGCCACCTCGGTCGAGGGCTGATCGGCCGCGCGCGTCTGGTGGAACTCCTTCGCGGGGAGCATCACGCCGAGCGCCCGCCCGCTCTGGCGCACCTCGACGCGGGCTTCCACGCGGGTCTTGAGCGACGTCTCCTGCTCCCTCATCTCGAGAAAGGTCATCTCGTAGTTCCCGAGCTGGAACTTCTGACCCGGCTCCAGAACGGCCTGGTTCTCCTTCTTGAACGCGTTCCCCGTGATGCCGATCATGACGAGCAGCACGCCGAGATGGACGATGTAGCCGCCGTAGCGTCGGCGGCTACGAGCGAGGAGCGAGAAGAACGCCATCGGCGCGGAGAGTCCGGAGATCGAGCGGCGCGCTCCGACCCCCTTCCAGAACTCCTGCACGATCGTCGCCAGCACGAAGCCCGAGAGGGTGAACGACGTGATGGCGTAGAAGGACCGCACGCCGCCGGCGAGCATCAGCGGGATCACCGCGAGCCCCGCGACCACGGGCACGACGAAGTTCCGCCGGATGTTCTTCCATGACGCGCGCCGCCACGCGATGAGAGGTCCCACGCCGGTCAGGAAGAGCAGGATCAGGCCGATAGGGATCATGATCCGGTTGAAGAAGGGCGGCCCGACCGTGATCTTCACGCCCCGCACCGCCTCGGAAATGATCGGGAAGACCGTCCCCGTGAGGATGGCGAATGCGGCCACGAGGAGGATCAGATTGTTGAAAAGGAAACTCGATTCTCGGGAAGCGAACGACTCGAGCGTCCTCTCGCTTCGGAGCAGCGGGCGACGGTAGAGGATCATGCCGAAGGAGAAGACGCCGATGCCTCCGAGGAACGCCGCGAAGAACGGCCCGATACCCGACTGCGTGAAGGAATGGACCGAGGAGATGACGCCGCTTCGCGTGATGAACGTGCCGAGGATCGTCAAGGAGAAGGTCAGGGTGATGAGGACCATGTTCCAGATCTTCAACATCCCCTTCTTCTCCTGGATCATGATCGAGTGGAGAAACGCCGTCCCGGCCAGCCACGGCATGAACGCGGAATTCTCCACCGGATCCCATCCCCAGTAGCCGCCCCACCCCAGCTCCACGTACGCCCAGCGCGCTCCGAGCAGGTTGCCGAGCGAGAGGAAGAGCCACGCGAAGAGCGCGTAACGGCGGATCACCTTGAGCCACGCCGGGCCGGCCTGCCCCGCGATGAGCGCGGCCATCGCGAACGCGAACGGCACCGTCATCCCCACGAAGCCGAGGTAGAGCGAGGGCGGGTGTATCACCATCGCCGGGTGCTGGAGGATAGGATTCAGGCCCGCACCGTCCGCCGGCGTGAACGGCAACAAACGGAACGGATTCGACATGAAGGTCACGAGCCCGATGAAGAACGCGAAGACGGCCATGAGCACGGCCACGACGCCGGGGTAGAGATCTCGGACCGAGTCGTCCCGGCGCAGCAGCACGACCGTCGAGTAGATCGTGAGGAGCCATGACCAGAAGAGCAGGGACCCCGCCTGTCCGGCCCACAGAGCCGTGAGGCGGAAGTACCACGGCAGATGGCGGCTCGTGTAGTTCGCCACGTACTCGACCTGGAACTGGCGCGAGACGAGGAGCACGAGCAGCGAGACGACGGCCAGGGTCGTGAGATACGCCACGGCGAATGCCGCATTCTCACCGCTGCGAAGGAGCGCCGGTTTCCCGCGCGCGCGTCCGATCAGCGAGGCGGCGACAGCATAGAGCGCGAAGACGAACGCCAGATAGAGCGCCGAACGTCCGAGGAGGATCATGGTTGGCCTTCCGGTGAAGAGGATCAGCCGGCCTGGGAGGTGGCGGCCCGGACCGATCCCTTCTTCTCGAGGTTCTCGTACTGTCCTTCGTACTTCGAAGGACACTTCGCCATGAGGGTCTGCGCGTGGAAGACCCCATCGGAGCCGAGGGTCCCTTCCACGACGACATCGCTCTTCTCCTGGAATGTGTCGGGAACGAGGCCGGCGTAGCTGACGGGGATCGTGCGTCCGCCGCCGGTCTTGTCCTCGACCAGGAACCGCAGCGACAGGGCGCGCGGGTCCTTCTCGATGCTTCCCGCCACGACGACCCCGGCCACGCGGACGTTCTCGCCCGCGGAGGCGCCGCGCACGAGCAGTTCGTTCACCGTGAGGTAGTACACCATGCTGCGGTCGAAGCCGTTGAGGACGAGATACCCCATGGCGGCCGCGATGACCGTGAACGCGATGACGAAACGCCAGCGACGCATCGAGCCTCCTCGGGATGACCGCCGGGGCCTGCTACGGGCGGGGCCCCAGACGCCGTTTCATCTCCCCGACCAGACGGTAGGGCACGGAAGGGTTCCCTACGGACGATTCTCCCCGCCCTGCGCCGTGGAAATCCGAACCCCCGGACTCCAGGAGTCCCAGTTCCTTGACGAGGCGCTGGTAATGACGCACCTGATCGGGCGCGTGCTTGGGATGAACAGTCTCGATGCCGTCGAGCCCGGCGTGCACGAGCAGATCAATCGTGGACCCCGGCGTGTACAGGCCCGGGTGGGCCAGCACCGCGAGACCACGGGCGGCGTGGATCACGTCAATCGCCTCGTCGGGCGGAACCGAGACCTTCTTAACATAGCACGGCCTGTCGTTCCCGAGATATCTCTGGAATGCGTCCTCATAGGTGTCCACGTGTCCTTCCTCGAGGAGCGCGGCGGCGATGTGCGGCCGGCCGACGGCCGCATCCCCCGCTTGGGCAAGGACCGCGTCCCACCGGAGGTCTATGTTGATGGCGTTCAGCCGGCGGATGATCTCCTCCGCGCGCACGCCGCGGGACCGTCTGTAGCGGTCCAGGTGGTTCCTCAAGCGCTCATCCGTCGGGTCTATGAAATAGCCCAGCAGGTGCACATCGCGGTTTTCGATCTCCACCGACAGCTCCACGCCGGCGATCACCTCGATGCCCGCCGCCCTTCCTGCCTCGGTCGCGGCCGGGATGGCGTCCAGGCCGTCGTGATCGGTCACGGCCACGGCGCGAAGGCCGGCCGCCTTGGCCGCCGCGACAATCTCCTCTGGGGAGTGAAGACCATCGGAGTAGAAGGTATGAGTGTGGAGATCGGCCGAGCCGGTCATTGGCGCCCCTCCGAGCCGCCGGCCGCCGCACTCGCTTCGGGAGCGGCCCTCCGCACCCAGATCTCGGCATCCGGCAGGCGATCGCGGATGGCCTCGATCAGGGCTTCATCGGCGCTCACCGGGAAATCGGGCAGGCGAAGGCGGGTGATCTCGCCGCTCTCCGCGCTCAGGTGGAGAATCACCGGGACCGCCCCGCGGTGGGCGACCAACGTGTCGCGCAGCGCGGCGAGGCCTTCGTCGTCGAGGAGGTTCGCTTCTATCGAGATGTTCACCAAATCCCCTTCCGGGACCGTGCACCGGCCCGCCCCGCGGGCCGCGGTCTTCTTCTCCTCGAGGACCTCATCCCACGGGTCCTTTTCGTCCGAGCGAAGCGGCATGTCCTCGCTCAGCGGAACGATCTCGTCGGCGACGATCGTCATGCTCTTTCCCTCGCGCTCGGAGGTGCGCCCGCGCACGACCACGAGAGCGTCCTTCTGCACGCAGGCGCGACGGCGCTGGAAGAGGTCGGCGAAGACGAAGCAGTCCACCGTCCCTTCGAAGTCCTCGAGCGTCGCCACGGCCCAGAGCTTGTTGTTCCGGTCCGTGAGCGTGCGCACCGCGATGAAGATCCCGCCGACCTGCACCTGCTTGTTGTCGGACATCTCGGCGATCTCGGAGATGCCTCGGATGTCACGGGCGCGAAGATCCGCCTCGTAGCGCGCGAGCGGATGACCCGAGACGTAGAAGCCGAGCATCTTCTTCTCGCGCGAGAGGATCTCGTTCGCGGGCCACGTCTCCATCTTCGGAAGCGGCGGATAGCCGTTCTGCTTCTCGCCGGGCTCGGGCTGCGCGCCGCCGAAGAGCGACGCCTGGCCGCTCTGCCGCTCGAGCCGCATCCGCTGCCCGCAGTCTATCGCCGCATCGAGCGCTTCCATGAGCTGCGCGCGATGGCCCTCGGTCGAGTCGAACGCGCCCGCCTGGATCAGGCTCTCCAGCGCCTTCCGGTTGACCGAGTTCGAGTCCACGAGTTCGCAAAATTGGTAGAGGTTCTCGAAGCGGCCGACGCCACGTCGAGCCTCGATGATCGCGCGCACCGCGGAGACGCCGACGTTCTTCACCGCCGCCAGGCCGAAGTGGATCGTGTCGCCCGCGACGGTAAATCCCTCGTCGCTCACGTTGATGTCGGGGGGCGTCACCATGATTCCCAGACGGCGCGCATCATTCATGAGGATCACGATCCGGTCGGAGTTGCTCGCCTCCGAGGTCATGCTCGCCGCGAGGAACTCGCTCGGGAAGTGCGCCTTGAGGTAGGCCGTGTGGTACGCGAGATACGCGTAGCCCGCGCTGTGCGACTTGTTGAAGCCGTAACCGGCGAAGTGCGCCATGAGGTCGAAGATCTTCTCGGCCGGCGCCTTCGCGACCCCGCGCTCGAGACAGCCCTTCACGAACGCCTCGCGCTGCTCCGCCATCACCTCGTGCTTCTTCTTTCCCATCGCGCGACGGAGGAGATCGGCGCGCCCGAGCGAGAATCCGGCCAGCTCGCTCGCGATGCGCATCACCTGCTCCTGGTAGACGATGACGCCGTACGTCTCCTCGAGAATCCCCTTCAGGCGCGGGTGCTCGTAGCGGATCTTCTTCCGGCCGTGCCTCCGGTCAATGAAGTCATCAATCATCGAGCTGCCGAGCGGCCCGGGCCGGTAGAGCGCGTTCATCGCGATCAGGTCCTCGAGCCGCTCCGGCTTGAGCTTTCGCAGGTAATCGCGCATCCCGCTCGACTCGAACTGGAAGATCCCCACCGTCTCGGCATTCTGCATGAGCCGGAAGACGGCCGGGTCCTCCACGCCGAGCGAATCGAGATCGAGCTTCACGCCGCGGTTCTGCTCGATCAGGGCGAGCGCGTCCTCGATCACCGTGAGGGTGCGAAGCCCGAGGAAGTCCATCTTCAAGAGCCCGATCTTCTCGACCGATCCCATGTCGAACTGCGTGGTGACTTCGTCCTTGTTCGTCCTGAAGAGCGGCACGAAATCGGTGAGCGGCCCCGGCGCGATGACCACGCCGGCCGCGTGCACCGAGGCGTGGCGCGCGAGACCCTCGAGGGCGCGCGCGTGGGAGAGGAGCTGGCCGACGCGGGGATCGGAGGCGCTCATCTGGCTCATCTCGGGCACCTGCTCGATCGCCTTGTCGAGCGTCATCCCGATCTCGCCCGGGATCATCTTCGCGATCCGATCCACCTCGCCGTAAGTCATCCCCAGGACGCGACCCACGTCGCGCACGGCGGCCCGGGCAGCCATCGTCCCGAAGGTGATGATCTGCGTGACGCTCTCACGGCCGTACTTCTCGACCACGTACTTGATCACGGCGTCCCTGCCGCGGTCGGAGAAGTCCACGTCAATGTCGGGCATCGAGATCCGCTCGGGATTCAGGAACCGCTCGAAGAGCAAGTCGTAGCGGATCGGGTCAATGCTCGTGATGCCGAGACAGTAGGAAACGAGGCTGCCGGCCGCGGAGCCGCGGCCTGGGCCGACCGGCACGCCGTGGCTCTTCGCATAGTGGATGAAATCCCAGACGATCAGGAAGTAGGAGGCGTAGTCCATCTGCCGGATCGTCGCGAGTTCGTATTCGAGCCGGCGGAGGAGTTCGTCGCCGGGATCGCCGTAGCGATTGCGGAGCCCCTTGCGCGCGAGGTGTTCCAGGTACTCATCGGGGCCCGCAAAGCCGTCCGGCACCGAGAAGTGCGGCAGGTGCGTCTTGCCGAAATCGAACGTGAGGTTGCAGCGATCGGCGACGGCGACCGTGTTCGCGAGTGCGTCGGGCACCTCGCTGAAGAGGGATCTCATCTCCGCCGCCGACTTCATGTAGAACTCCTCGGTGTCGAAGCGGAGGCGGTTCGTCTCCTCGATCGTCTTTCCCGTCTGGATGCAGAGAAGCGCGTCGTGCGCCGAATGGTGCTCCTTCTTCAGATAGTGGCAGTCGTTCGTCGCGATCACCGGAAGTCCGAGGCGGCGCGCGAGGCCGAGAACCCCGCTGTTCACGATCTGGTCATCGGGGAGCCCGTGGTCCTGGATTTCGAGAAAGAAGTTTCCCGGCCCGAGGATCTCCGAGAAGCGGCCGGCCACCTGGAGCGCGCGCGCCTCGTCCTTCTCCGTCAGGTGCCGCGCGACCTCGCCCTGCAAGCAGGCCGACGTGCCGATTAGCCCTTCCGCGTAGAGCGCCAGCGTGTCCATGTCAATGCGCGGGCGGTAGTAGAAGCCCTCGAGGAAGCCGATCGTCGAGAGCCGCATGAGGTTTCGATAGCCGGTCTCGTCGCGCGCGAGGAGCAGCAGGTGGTACGCGCCCTCGCCGCGGCGGATCGGCGTGCGGTCGCGCCGGTCGCCGGGGGCCATGTAGGCCTCCATTCCGATGATCGGCTTGACGCCCGCCTTCTGTGCGGCCTCGTAGAACTCGATCGCGCCGAAGAGGTTGCCGTGATCGGTGATCGCCAGCGCGGGCATCCCGAAGTCTCGGGCCCGCGCGACCATCTCCTCGATCTTCTGGGCGCCGTCGAGCAGGCTGTACTGGGAATGGCTGTGCAGATGGACGAAGTCGGCGGTTTTCATTTGTCGCGATTCTGGACGAGCGGACGGCGGGAATCAAGGGGACGTCCGAAACGGCGTTCTTTGTTGTGCTGCATGGGCTTCTTCTTGAATCGGACCGCAAAGTGCGCTATTGTTGTTGACGCCTTCCAGCCGGCGCCGGCCTAGCGAGGGAGCACTTCCGACGGTGACCGTCGGCCGCGCCCGCGATCGTGGCTCGCGAGAGTGACAGCGGAGGTGCTTACGATGATCCTGCATAACATTCTCTCGACTCGCGCCCTGAGCATCTTCGGCGTCGGTCTCTTCTCGACCATGCTCCTGATCTCGTCCGCAACGATAGTGGCTGTCAGTCCGCACACCGGAATTGCCGCAGAGACAGTCGCCGGGGGCGACGACGCTCGAGATGCTTCCTCGCAATCTGAGTCCCCCACATCTGTGCCGGAAGACATCTACTGGCTGAGCGGCTTCGGCGACCCCGATCCCGCGCCTGGGGTGAACGGCAGTGTCAACGGCGTCGCCACCTGGAGAGGCTCTGTCTTCGTGACTGGGATCTTCGCTGCGACCATGTCGGAACCCGCCGAGTACATCGCCCGTTGGGATGGGAGCGCTTGGACCGCATTCGGCTCGGGCCTCAGCGAGGACGGACACTGCTTCGCGACGTACAATGGCGACCTAATAATCGGCGGCCACTTCCAATACGCGGGCGGGCAGCCGGTCCATCACATCGCTCGCTGGGACGGAACGGCGTGGTCGACGCTCGACACGGGTGTGAGTAGTGTCGTGTTCGCATTGCTGCTTCATGAGGGCCGACTGGTCGCTGCCGGGGCATTCAGCACGGCCGGTGGCCTCGTCGTCAATCACATAGCCACCTGGGACGGAACATCTTGGGGCGCCCTCGGCAATGGGATTCCTACCGGCTACGTCAACGCGCTTGCTGTCTGGAACGGCGACCTGATCGCCGGCGAATCCTATGGGGTTCGGCGGTGGAGGGGCGCAACCTGGGAACTGCTAGGAACCAGTTTCAACGGCGCCGTGCGCGCCCTCTCAGTACACGAAGGAGAACTGTACGTCGGGGGAGAATTCACTGCCATCGACGGATCGCAGCTGAACCACATCGCGCGCTGGGATGGGTCCGCGTGGGTTTCCGTGGGCTCGGGGGTGGACGGAGACGTTAGAGCGCTGTTGGGTCAGCCCTCAGGCCTCTTCGCAGGTGGAGCCTTCACGTCAGCTGGTGGCACGCCCGCGAATCGCGTTGCCCGGTGGGATGGGAATTCCTGGAGTCCGCTGGGATCCGGCCTCACGGGGGAAGCAAGGTGCTTTGCGGCGGCCGGCGACTCGCTCCTTGTAGGTGGCTACTTCGCTGACGCCGGGGGCGTGCGCGTCGGCGGAGTGGCCTGGTGGGACGGGAACATGTGGTCCAGCCTGGGTCCCGCAGACCCTCCCGAGAACGGCCTGGATCGACCAATGGGAAACTCCCGTTTCGCCTATGTGATGAGAGAGCACCAGGGAGGACTCGTCGTCGGCGGCAACTTCAACCGAGCGGGTCCTGTGACGTGCGCGAATGTCGCGCTGTGGAGCGGTGGAAGTTGGCACGCGTTCGCGACCGGCCTCAACTCATACGTCCGTGCCCTGAGCAACTTCGGCGAGGATCTTTACGCTGCGGGGGGCCTCTACATATCGGATCCTTACGCTTGGCAGACATACGTCGCCAGGTGGGATGGCTCGGCTTGGTCGCAGGCCGGATCTTACTTCTCGAATTGGACCCCACTCGCCGACGTCAGGCCGTACATGGAGGATCTTGTTGTCTTCGACGGCGAACTCATCGCCGCTGGATACTTCGAAGCGGCCGGCACGCAGGTCTGTAGCATCGCGCGCTGGAACGGCACGCGATGGGCCAGCTTGGGTGGTGGCCTGACCAGAGGCCCCTACGAGTGCGGCTCGGCGTGGGCCACTGCCGTGTATCGGGGAGACCTCATCGTTGCGGGCGGGTTCGACCACGCGGGAGGTGTCGCCGCGGATCGCATCGCCCGATGGGACGGAACAGCTTGGCACGCAATGGGAGCAGGGTTCAACAACGTCGTCAATGCGTTTGTCGTCTGTGGCGACGACCTCATCGCCGGCGGGCTGTTCACGACTGTCGGTGGCATCCCGGCGACTCGCGTCGCACGATGGGACGGGACGTCTTGGCATGCGCTGGCTTCGGGGTTGGACGGTGAGGTGACGGACCTCGCTGTATATCAAGGCTCTTTGATCGCCGTCGGACGGTTCACGCAATCGGGATCGACTCCGGTCAACCACATCGCTCGATGGGACGGGAGCACCTGGCGATCCCTTGGCTCGGGGATCTACGGACCCGTCCATTCCGCCGGTACTTTCCAGAATGCGCTCTTCGCAAGCGGGTACTTCACGGTCGCGGGAGACAAAGAGTCTTGGGACTTTGCCGCCTGGTCACAGCCGCCTGTGTCGGCTGCGCTGCTTGACTTCACCGTCGAGCGGCGCCGGTCCGCCGCCGTCGTGCAATGGCGCGTTGCGAATCCCAAAGGTGTGGCGGCCTTCCGTGTGTACCGCGCCCGACCTGGATTCGCGCCCGGGAGCATTAGCGACAGGCTCACCGCCTGCGAAGCCGACTGCGAGTTCATCGACACCTCGCCGCCTGTGGCCGGCGCCGAGTACTGGCTGCTTGCCGTCTCTCGCGACGGCTCCGAGCAGTGGTTCGGTCCGGTGACACTAGCGCCAGCCGGCCTGCCGCGCGCGCTCGCGCTCGAAGCCGCAAACCCAAACCCCTTCGCCGACCGCGCGAGCATCACGTACGCCCTACCCCACTCGGCGATGGTGAATCTGCTCATCGTCGACGCTCAGGGTCGCCGCGTGGCCACGTTGAGGCACGAGCAACAGGAGGCGGGTCACCACACTGCGACCTGGAACGGGCGTGATGCATCCGGCCTTCCGGTCGCATCAGGAACCTACTTTGTGCGGTTGGAGGCGACGGGAGCGGCTCGGACGAGCAAGATCACACTGACGCGGTAGGAACTGCGCCTCAGGAACGCGGCTTGGATCGCTCTTTCTCGCGCACCGCCGCGATCTCGAGGCAACGCTCTCGCAGGACTTCCAGCATCCGCAGCTTTTCCCCGATCGGGAGCGCCGCGAGCCGCTCGCGGTAGGCCCGTTTGCTCTTGAGGATCTCCTGCATGTCGAATGTCATGGGGCACCCTCGGAGAATCGCTTCTCGTAAGCCTTCCATCTCCCCTGCAAACCGTGACGCCGGAGGATCTCCTCGAATCGCTTGGAATCGAGAACACCGGATTCAACGAACTGCACGAGCCGCGCGTGGTCTTTCGGCCGCCCGGTTTCCAGTGCGATGGCTGCGAGATGTTCGGCAGAGATCACGCGAACGGGCGTTCCCTCGGCCTCCTACCGTCACGCCGACTGCGATTCCACTCTCGAAACGTCCCCTCGCTCAACCTAGCCCCCCGGCGCTCCAGGCGCGCTATCATGACCGGCGGCCGTGTCGGTCCGGACACGCGGACCGATCAAGCCGTGAGACGCCACTCGTGGAGGGAACATGAACCGCGCTCGTCGCGTCATCGTCCCGCTCGCCGCTCTGGTCCTCTCCGTCCTCGCATGGTTTTTCCTGGCGCGCCGCGCACCGATCGCGAGCGGCCCCACGGGCCTCGATGTGATCATGGGATCGCCTCAGGGCGAGATCGCATCGCTACACTCGATTGACGTCGTCTTCGACGAACCGATGGTGCCGCTTGGCTCACGGGGACCCGCGGAGGGAAAACCGCCTCTCCGGATGGAGCCAAAGTTGGACGGGAGCTTCTCGTGGATCGGGTCGCGCGCCCTCTCCTTCATGCCGCGCACCGAGATTCCCGCGGGAACGCGCTTCCGCTGCCGCGTCCCGAAGGGCGTGCGCTCGCTGGACGGGCATGTGACCGCGACGGATTTCACCTGGGAAATCGTCGTCGGCCGGCCCCGGCTCGTGCGAAGCGTGCCCTCATACGGAGAGCGGGTCGCGGCGGATCAACCTCTCTACTTCGTGTTCACGCTCCCGCCCGCTCGCGGCGCCGAGAAGCACGTCTGGCTCGCCGGTCCGACGGGCCGCATTCCGCTGCGAAGGACAGAGCCCGACTCCTTGGCGCTGCGTGAATTCTTCGGCAGGGATCTCACGCCCGAGAACGCACGCAGGGTCCTCGCTCTCGAGCCCGCGGCGCCGATGCCTCCCGCGTCGGCGTTTGAGCTTCGCGTCTCGCCGGAGTTTCCGTTCGGCAAGCACGCGGTCGGACTCGCGGATTCGATCCGCATCCCGTTTCGGACGTACGGCCCGCCGTCCATCGTGTCGGTGAACGGCCATGATGGCGGCCTCTACCTCGAGCTGGCAGGCCCCGTGGACCGCGACACTCTGCCGTCATATCTCGAGATCGAGCCGCCGGTGGGCCCCTTCGTGATCCGCTCCGGTGATGCCGCCTCGTTTTCGCTCCAGAGCGACGGCTTCAGGGCCGGCGCCACGTACCAGTTGACGCTAAGGCGAGGGCTGCCGTCGCTGCTCGGCGGGCGCCTCCAGCAAGACGAATCCGCCAAGGTGACAACGCCTCACCTCTGGCCGTCACTTCGCATGGACCCCACCGAGGGGTACTTCCCGCTCGGCGGCGAGATCGCGATCCGCATCGAAGCCTCGAACGTGGACTCGGTCGAGATCTTCGGCGCATGGGTGCCGCCGGCGGAAACGGCATCGAGGGTGAACCCGCATCGCCGCTCGCTCGCGAAGGTACCGCTTCCGCGCATCGGGTCATGGCCCGCGCCCGCCGAGAACCCCGACAGCGCGCTCGCGCTTCAGATCCCGGTCACGCGCTTCGGC
>JAGVPR010000340.1 GCA_020052115.1 Candidatus Eiseniibacteriota bacterium | reverse complement strand
ATGGTCCGCCGCGAGCGTGGACGAGTTCCGCATCCGCGTGCTCGGCAAGGGAGGCCACGGCGCCTATCCGCACAGGGCGATTGACCCGGTACTCATCGCATCGCAGATGGTCGTCGCCTTCCAGTCCATCGTGAGCCGCCAGCTCGATGCGGCCCGCCAGGCCGTGATCACGGTGGGCTCGATCCACGGCGGCACGACGAGCAACGTCATCCCGGAGCACGTGGATCTCGAAGGCACCGTGCGAACCCTCGAGCCGGACGTGCGGGCGCAGGCGCGGGAGGCCATCCTCCGAACGGCGCGCGGGGTCGCGTCCGCGGCGGGCGCGCCGGAGCCGGAGATGGAGTACGTCTTCGGCACCCCATCGCTCTACAACGAGCCCGCGCTCATGGATGAGGCCCTGCCCGTGTTCCATCGCGTCTTGGGTTCGGAGAATGTCGTGCGCTACGAGCCGGGCATGGGGGGCGAGGACTTTTCGTTCTTCCGCGAGGCCGTGCCCGGCATCATGTTCCGGCTCGGCGTGGGACGGCGGGACCGTGATATGAACATCCACAGCGCCGCGTTCGACCCCGACGAGCGCGCCGTTTCCCTCGGTGTGAGGTTGATGTCGGAGCTGCTCTGGGATGCGCTCGAACGGAGGACTGCGTCGGAGTAGTGCCAGTGTCGTGTGATTCCGCGATACCCAAGCACGCGGGACGCGCCCGGATGGCCCGTCCCTGAGAAGGAGGCCCTATGCGATTCGGGAGCCAAATGAAGTTGATACCTGTCGTGTTCTTCGCGCTGTTCCTCTTCGCCTGCGCCTGCGAGGCCCAGACGGTGCGCCCGGTGCAGCTTGCGCTCTTCAATCCCGTGCAGATCTTCCCTGAGGAGACCTCCATACGCGGCGTCGCCCTGAACTTGATCTACGGCGTCAACAGGGATGTCCAGGGCCTCGAGATCGGCCTTGTCAACAGAACTACCGGTTCGGTGGGTGGTCTGCAGTACGGCGGCATCGGGTGGTGCGAGGGCAACTTCACCGGATGGCAGTCTCATTTCGTCAACATAACGGAGGGACACTTCAAGGGGCTTCAGTCGTCCTTCTTCAACAATGCCAACGATGGGGTCGGCGTGCAGTACGGTTTCGTGAACATCGCGAAGTCGTTCAACGGTGTGCAACTCGGCCTGCTGAACTACACCCGGACGATGGAAGGACTGCAGATCGGCCTCGTGAACGTGATCAGTGAGAAGGAAGCTCTCCCGGTGCTGCCGATCGTCAACTGGTCGTTCTGAGGTATCCCAGTTCTTGCGCGGGCGATGGGCGGCGGCTCCCGGCTGCCGCTCACCGCTGCGCGGTCCGGCGGCGCGAAGCGACAGGACCCGCGCGCCGCACTCTCAGCGCTTCTCGATCACTCCGCAAGCGAAGCGCTCTTCTCCTTCGCGCAACCCGACGCCGCAGCCTCGTCACGGCTGGCCGTACTTCACGCTGCAGCCGTAGGACGCCGTCTCCGACGGGTCCACCGCCTTGCCGGCCGCGAACTCTTCGACCGCCGTCCGCACGTAAACCGTGGATCCCATCGCGCGCGGGCTCGGGTCGTTGTCAATGGCGCCTTTGTAAATGAGCTTGCCGTCCGGGGCGATCACGAACATGTGGGGCGTCGTCTTGGCGCCATACAGGCGGCCGACCGTCCCCGCGTCGTCCATGAGGATCGGGTAGTCCATGCCGTACTCGGTCTTCGCCTTCTTGTTCCGGTCGAGACCGGCGCCCTGTTTTCCGGTCGCTCCGGAGTTGACGGCCAGCCAGACCACGTTCTTCTTCTTCAAGTCCGACGCGAGGTCGGTCATGGTGCTGAACTGGACATGGTGCTTCCTGCTGAACGGGCAGTCCGGATTGAACCACTCGAGAACGACGATCTTCCCGGCCTTCGTGTACTCGCTCAGTCGGTGTTCGCGGCCATCGGTGTCCTTCAGCGTGAAGTCGGGTGCGGGACGCCCGATCTCCGCGGCCGCCGGCGGGGGAGTTTCGAGATCAACGGTGAAATGGCGCGGCGCGTTCTCGCCGGGCCGTGAGACTTGGAGTACGCCGCGGGCCGGGCCGAGCCTGCCTTCCACACGCCGGTAGCGAACTTCGAGGCGGTCTCCGCGGGCCGAGCCGTCCTCGCGCAGGTTCACGAGCGACGCGCAACCATCCTGAGCAAAGAAGGCCAGCGAGTCGGCCCCGCCGGCTTCGAGGATGAGGGTCTCCCTCACCCATCGGCTGCGGATGGCCTCACCGCCAAAGGTCGCCGGGCGCGGGATCCGCGCGTCCGCTGCAGCGAAGAGCGGGGCGTCGGGGCCGGGCGGCCCCTCGAGTGCGACCGGCAAACGGATTTCCACCCGGCTTTCGCCGACGACGCAGGCCTCGCGGCAGCGCACCCATTCGACATCGCAGTCGAGCGTGACGCTCGATCCGGGAGCCGCATCCCGCGGAACCTCGACCGCGAGGATCAGGAGAACCTGCCCCTCGTACACGTGGTCGAGGATCTCCCCGGGCGAGACCAGCCGCCGCGGGGCCGGCCACCGGAGATCGAGCGCACGGAACCCATCGGGCAGCTTCGGGTCCACCGCGATCGGGTAGCCCGTCTCGTTGCAGCCGTTCCAGAAGAGATGCCACCCGGGAGCGATGTCGAAGAGGAGCCCGAGGCGTGCGACGGTGCCCGGAACGAGCGCCGCGGATTCCGAGACGAGCGCCACCGCGTCCCGGGCGGGCTCCTCCGCCCGGGCGGTGACGGCGATGGCCAGAATCGCCGCGGACGCGATGGCGGGCGTCCGCAGCAAGATCACAGCTCGTTCCAGATGAACGTGTACACGGCGCTCACGGGCACGCCTCCCTGGTCCACGTAGTAGCCGAGGATCTTCATCTTGTAGAGCCCGTCGCCGGATCGCACCAGATAGACGTGATTCTTGGACGAGAGCTGGTGCGTCTGGTCGTTGTAGTCGTACCAGTTGGTGAGGACCGATCCGGGAACGTCCGGGAAGAGCGGCGCTCCCGCCGGCTGCTCCGTCAACGAACCGATGTCGGTCGGATCCGCCATTTCCTGGTAGGCGGGGAACGCGGCGCACTGCCCGCTCCCGGAGGGCCCGCTGTTCTGCGCGATCGAGTAGTTCTGGAACCGTATGTCCCAATCGAGCGAGGTCGCGGGATTTCCCGGGGAGACTTCGGAGCCGCTCGAGAAGTCGAAGTACCCCGCACCGGAACCGACATGGACGATGGCCGTCTGCGTCGGGCCCGGCAGGGAGCGATCGCCCGCGCTCGACTGGTAGTAGTAGGTCAGGTGCACGTCTCCCATGCTCGTCTGGCTCAATTCGCCGCTCAGGGAGTCCACACTGAACTTGACGAAGTGATTCCCGCTCGCGTCCTGCATCGTGTAGACATTTCGAGTCATGTCGAGCTGGTGCGTCTGCGGGTTGTAGCTGTACCACGCGTCAATCAGGTAATCCACGGAGTCCGAAGTCCATTGGGCGGACAAAGTGTCCCCTTCGTCCACGCCGGCGTAGTCCAGCACTCCAAGATCGGCGCCTTCGAGACTGCCGTCTCCCGAGCTGCCTCCGTTGAGCTTGATCGCCTCTCGGCGGAATGCGGCGTCCCATCCGTCCCCCGCGGCCGGCGGCACCGTGTCCTTCACGGCGAACGAATAGCCCGCGTACTCCTCATAGTCGGTCGCGTTGACGGTCGTGCGCCAGTAGCCGCCGGCCGCATCCCAGACCGTGCTGGCGGTGTTGTCGTGACCGTTTGGGGTCGTCGGCTTCTTGTCGTCATCGGAACAGCCGGCGCCGAGGAGCAAGAGGGACGCCAGCAGTGGGAAGAGCAACGCCTTCTTCATCGGTGCCTCCGGTCTACGGGTTGTCTCGAACGAAGTCGTACTTGACGCCCGCGAAGAGCTGGCGTCCTGGCCAATAGCCGTATGTGAGGTTCGTGCGATCGAGAATGTTCTCGATCCGTACGAACGCCTCGAGACGGTACGGGAGCCGCTTGAAGACGCTCGCGTTCAACGTCAGGCGATCCGGCGCGTACACGGCGTCGCTTTCTTGCTGGCCGGT
>JAGVPR010000174.1 GCA_020052115.1 Candidatus Eiseniibacteriota bacterium | reverse complement strand
GGAAGCGGCGGCGCGGGCCACGGGCGCACGGCTCGGACGGATCGCCCCGGGGTACGCCGCGGACCTGGCGTTCTTCGAGTACGATCCGCCGACGCCGCTCGATGCGTCGAGCCTCTGGGGGCATCTGCTCTTCGGCCTCCCGCAGGCGCGCGTCACCGACGTGCTCGTGGACGGCCGCTGGACGATGCGCGGCGGGAGCATGGTCACGCTCGATGAGGAACGGATTCGAGCCCGCGCGCGCGAGCAGGCGCGGCGGTTGTGGGCCCGGCTCACAGATTGATGAGCGGCTCCACCGGTCTTCCTCGGCGCCCAAACCCCTGGGGTGAAGGGCGCCTCGAAAGACGGGTGGACCCGCTACTCACTCAAGGAGGAACAAACGCATGCCTGAGCATCAGCGCGGATTCGACCTCTTCGACACCATCGGCCGGACGCCGCTCGTTCACCTCAAGCGCATCACGCCCGAAGGCGGTGCCCGGATCGCGGTCAAGCTCGAAGCCGTGAACCCGAGCGGAAGCCTGAAGGACCGGATCTATCGCGAGATGATCGAGCAGGCCGAGAAGCGCGGCGATCTTCGCTCCGGGATGACGATCCTCGAGTGCTCCACCGGAAACGCGGGCATCGCCTGCTCCTTCGTCGGCGGGCGCAAGGGCTACGAGGTCATCATCGTCATGCCGCGCGGCATGAGCGAGGAGCGAAAGAAGCTGATCCGCGCCTACGGCGCCACGATCGTCGAGACTCCGGGGGGCGAGAGCGACGTGGACCTGGCCCTCGAGAAGCTCACGGAGATCAAGCGCGCCGAGCCGGGCCGCTACTGGGAGCCCGCTCAGTTCTCGAACCCGGACAACATCGCCGCCCACTTCAAGGGCACCGGGCCCGAGATCTGGGAGCAGACGGCCGGGGCGGTGGATGCCTTCGTCGCCTCTCAGGGCACCGGGGGCACGCTCACCGGCGTCGGCCGCTACCTCAAGGAGCGGAAGCCCGGCGTGCGCCTCTTCGCCGTCGAGCCGGCGGAGTGCCCGCTTCTGTCGCGGCGCGTCTGGGGCTCCCACAAGATCGAAGGGATCGGCGACGGCTTCGTACCGAGAAACCTCGACCTCGCGCTCCTCGACGGCATCGTCACGACGACGTCGGACGAGGCGATCGAGATGGCGCGCCGCCTCGCCCGCGAGGAGGGGATCTTCTGCGGCATCTCGTCGGGCTGCAATGTCGCGGCCGCCGTCAAGATCGCGCGCAAACTCCCGGAGACGCGCACCATCGTCACGATGATCAACGACACCGGGCAGCGCTATTTCTCCACCGCCCTCTGCGGCGAGGAGAAGCTCCTCGATGTTCCCGAGCGGGACCACCCGATGGACGCGTACACGAAGGAGCAGCTCGACAAGCACCAGCCTCGTTGGGTGCTCATAGACTAGCGTGCCGCTTTTCCGGCCGCCGGCGCCGGGGACGGATCGAAGGGGGACGGATGAGAAAGGGCGAAGGGACGCCGCTCGCGGATCTGCTCGCGTCGCCCGCGGCGCGCGGGCTCGAGGGGCGCGACTACATCGAAACGAAGGACTGGAGCGACGAGGAGATCGAGGTCGCGCTCGCACTCTCGGCTCGCCTCAAGGAGATGAAGAGGAAGGGCGAGCCGCACCGGCTGCTGGCCGACAAGACGCTCTTCATGATGTTCTTCGACAAATCCACGCGGACGCGGAACTCCATGGAGGCGGGCATCACGCAGCTCGGCGGGCACGCGCACTACCTCACCGAGGACACGATGCAGGTCTCGCACGGCGAGAGCCCGAAGGACACCGGCATCATCCTCTCGTCCTACGGGCACGGCATCGCGATCCGTCACGACCTGATCCCCGGCGAGGGGAACCGCTACATGCGCGAGATCGCCGAGTGGTCCGCGGCGCCCGTCATCAACCTCCAGTGCGACATTGACCATCCGTGCCAGACGCTCGCGGATCTGATGACGCTGCGGGAGCGCTTCGGACGCGATCTGCGCGGGCGCCGGATCGCCGTGAGCTGGGCCTACGCGCCTTCGTACGCGAAACCGACCTCGGTGCCGCAGGGGCTCATCACGCTCCTGCCCCGGTTCGGCTGCGATGTCGTGCTCGCCCATCCGAAGGAGTTCACGCTGGTGCCCGAGACGATGCGCGCCGCGGAGGAGTTCGCGAACCGGGCGGGCGTGCGCTTCGAGGTGACCGGCGACATGGACGCGGCTTTCGCGGGCGCGGACGCGGTCTATCCGAAGAGCTGGGGCTGCCTCGAGCTCATGCGCCGCCCCGAGGAATCGCTGAAGCTCGCGGCGAGCTACAAAAACTGGATCTGCGATGCGAAGCGTCTCACGCGCGCGAAGCCCGCGGCGCTCTACATGCACTGCCTCCCGGCCGACCGCGGGAACGAGGTCACCGACGAGGTGATCGACGGGCCGCAGTCGGTCGTGTATCAGGAGGCGGAGAATCGCCTCCACACCGGCAAGGCGCTCATGGCGCTGACGATGTAGTCTTCTCACTGCGGACGGGAGGAGATCGTCCATGCGCGGTCTAGTCACGGGTGCCATGCTGTTCGGACTCTTGGCTGGCGTCTGTGCCGAAG
Organism: Candidatus Eiseniibacteriota bacterium; assembly: GCA_020052115.1. Lineage (GTDB taxonomy): Bacteria > Eisenbacteria > RBG-16-71-46 > JAGVPR01 > JAGVPR01 > JAGVPR01. The sequence continues at coordinate 1,826 of JAGVPR010000174.1, read as the reverse complement.
CGCGGGGCTCCGCGGAATCTATCGCGCCAGAACCGCCATCACGGTTGGTGACTGCGAAGGAATTGCTCGATGTCTTGCAGCGACAGCATCTGATGGAGAGGGCGGATGCCTGTCGCCAGCTCTCGCTCCTGACAGCGTCCTCCCTTCCCACGATCAAGGCGGCCATCGAATCTCCGTATATTGATGTCCGACTGGCGGCCATGGAGGCATTGTTGAGGATCGGCAACCACGAGGCCGCAGCAGTGCTCGAAGGCGTCTTTCAAGACACGACGCTCGATTTCGGCATTCGGGTACCGGCCGCGGAGGCGCTTGGCGACATTCGCGACACCGGGTCAATTCGGATTCTCGAGGACGCCGTGCAGCGATCCCCGAATCCGTCGTTCAGACGATTCGTCGGCAATGCGGCCCGTCGCATTTCGGAACCCGAGTTCGACGCTCCTATCTTCGAGTTCCGTGAACGCCGCATGTGGTTCCGATTCCTCCGGGAGGATGCCGCCTGGGCGCAGCTCGGGGACAGGGACGCGATGCTCCTGCGCAAATTCGATTCCGCGGAGTGCCTGCATCTCTTGGACCTGTTGAGCCAGAGCATCGAGGCCGGACCTTCGGAGGCGCCCACGGGGTCGGACAGCGTATTCGCACTGTCCGACGAGTACGAACTTCCCCTGGGGGTCTTGGAAATCGCGCTCCGCGACGGCCGGACGGCATGGATCTACGTCTACCGTGGAGACCTCTTCGGTTGCTCCTACACGAGTCGCTACTGGCGTCAGCGAAACGTCTTCACGGTGTCGAATCCACTGCTCGCGGCCTACCTGCGGGAACAGGTCGCTGCAAAACCCCAGGGGGCGCAAGAATAGAAGTGAAAGACGCACTGGATCGTCCGTGCGAGTCGAGCTGCGGTCCCTTCGCGAGGATATGATGCCATACGTGACCACACTGCGCTGCGTGCTCTGCGGCCGCGAGGAGCGGCCGGAGAGCGGCCGTCTCGTCTGCCAGCACTGCGGGGACGACGGGACGCTCGACGTGGAGTACGATGTGGCCGAGGCGGCGCGCTCGTTCACGCGTGAGGCCCTCGCGGCTTCCCGCGTCCGGTCAATCTGGCGCTACGCGGCCCTGCTCCCCACGCGGGGCGGCGAGGCCCGGATCCCTCTCGTCGTCGGCGGCACGCCGCTGGTGCCCGCGAATAGGCTTGCGGCCTCTCTCGGGATCGCGGCGCTCTTCGTGAAGGACGACGGCCGGAACCCGAGCGCCTCGCTCAAGGATCGCGCAAGCGCGATCGCCGTGGCGCTCGCCGTCGAGCAAGGCGCTTCCGCCGTGGCGTGCGCCTCGACAGGCAACGCCGCTTCCTCGCTCGCCACGCTCGCATCGGCCGCGGGGCTCAGAAGCGTCATCTTTCTGCCCGAGGACGCCCCGCCGGCCAAGCTGGCTCAGCTCCTCGCCCACGGCGCGGGCCTTGTGCGGGTGCGTGCCGGATACGACACCGCGTTCGATCTGGCGGCGCGCGCGACCGAGCGGCACGGGTTCTACCCGAGAAACACCGGCACGAACCCCTATCTCAGCGAGGGGAAGAAGACCGTGGCGTTCGAGATCGCCGAAGGGCTCGACTGGATCGCACCCGATCGCGTCTATGTGGGCGCCGGCGACGGGTGCATCTTCGGCTCGCTCTACAAGGGCTTCCGCGAGCTCCTCGCGATGGGCCTCACGGACCGAATGCCCGCACTCATCGGCGTGCAGGCCGAAGGCGCGGCCCCTCTGGCCCGCGCGTTCGCCCGAGGCGGTCCGCCCGAGGCCATGACGCCCTCCACGATCGCGGATTCGATCTCCGTGGG
>JAGVPR010000008.1 GCA_020052115.1 Candidatus Eiseniibacteriota bacterium | reverse complement strand
CGCGCTGCTCCTGCACTCGACGGTCGGGGGCGCGTCGGAGGCGACGCCGCCCCCGGGGTTCATCGGGCTCGCTCGATGCGTCGAGCGCACGCGCGGATTCGGCGACTTCTACCAGCACGTCCTCGTCGCCGAAGGCGCGGCGGAGATCGCCGTGGACCCGCAGGTGAGCGTCTGGGACATCGCCCCGCTCATCGTGATCGTCGAGGAAGCCGGCGGCCGCGCCACGACGCTGGCCGGCGAGCGTCGTCTCGACGGCCGGAGCTTGCTGACGACGAATGCGGCCCTGCACGAGGAAGCAGTTCGGGCATTGGCCGCCCTGTGATCTTCCCCCCCGCCGTGCTGCTGCCAAAGAGGACCGACGAGATCCCCTCCACTGTTGACCGGGCCGAGATACGGACCTATAATTCCTCCATTCCGGTTCCAGCGGCCTGAATCCACGACAAGACCCCGGTGACCGACCCATGACCAGAGTGCGGCAGGACAACATCATTGCGCTGCCCAAACCGCGAACGACGAGCAAGCTCTGCGTCGAAGAGGCGCTCCGCAAGCGTCGGACGGTGCGCAGCTATCTTCGCCAACCTCTGAACCTGGCCGAGATATCGCAGCTCCTCTGGGCCGCTCAGGGTCTCACCGATCGCGATGGAAACCGTACGGCCCCCTCGGCCGGACAGACGCATCCGATCGAGGTCTATCTTGCCGCTTGGAACGTGGAGGATCTCCCGCCGGGCATCTACCACTACGTGCCGCGAGGGCACGGGCTGGAGCGCCTGAGTGATAGGGAAGTGAAGGCGGAACTGGCCGAAGCTTCCTCGGGACAGGAGTGGATTGCGGACGGCGCTGCAGTATTCGTCCTCGTGGGCGTGCCGGAGCGGGCGCGGGAGTTGCTAGGCGACCGGTGCACCCGCATGGTCCACATGGAAGCCGGGCACGTTTCCGAGAACATATTTCTGCAGTCACTCGCGCTACGCCTCGGGAACGCCTTCGTGGGCCGCTTCGAGGAGGAAAAGGTGCGCGCAATCATCGGCCTGCCCGAGAGCGAGTTGCCGCTCGCGCTGATGCCTGTGGGAAGGAAGCGCTGACCCATCCTCGCGCGCCTTCGCGGCCGTGGAGATTCCGTCGTGCGCGGAAGACTCGTCGTCGCCTGCTTCCTCGCTCTGGGTGTCGCCCTTCGCCTCTGGCAGTACCTCGGGAACCCCTCTCTCTGGATTGACGAGATCGCCCTCGCGCGAAACATCGTCGAGCGTCCGCTGTCACGCCTTCTCGCGCCGCTCGACCACTTCCAGGTTGCGCCGGCCGGGTTTCTTCTCATCGAGAAGGTGGTGACGCTCCTGCTGGGCGCGAACGAGTTCGCGCTCCGCCTCCTGCCGCTCGTCGCTTCGCTCGCGGTGCTCGGGCTCGTCGAGCGACTTTCATCGAGCCTTCTCGCGCCTCGCGCGCGCGCGGTGGCGATCGGGTTCGCCGCGCTGTCGCCGGCGCTCATCATCCACGGTCCGGAAGTGAAGCAGTACTCCACCGACGCGGCGTTGGCCGTCCTCATCTTCGCCGTGGCCGTTCGGATCCTCGATCGGCCGCCTTCGCTCCGCGGCGGAATCCTCGCAGGCGCGGCCGGGCTGGCCGCGTTCTTCTCTTTCACCTCGGTACTTGTCCTCGCGGGCGCGGGCGCTGCCCTTGCGTATCTGGCGCTCCGGGACAGGCGGCCGGCGCACTCCATCCTCCCGACGCTCATCCTCTGGGCCGTGGCCGCGCTCGCCGGCGCTCTCTTGGCGATGCACTCCCTCTCGTCCGAGACCCGCGATTTCATGCACGCGGTCTGGGGGAGCGGCTTCTTGCCGCTGCGTGACGGCCTGGCACGCGGCGGGTCGTCGCTCTGGCTGGCGCTCTGCTCGGTCTTTCGCCGCGGCAGCTATCCGGTGGTGGCGCCGCTCACGGCCCTCGCGCTTCTCGGATTCGTGGCGCTCGGCCGCCGGGGCGCCGTGCTTGCGGGGCCGGTGCTTGTGACGCTCGCCGTTTCCGCCCTCGGCCTCTACCCGTTCGACGGGCGGCTCGTTCTCTTTCTCCTGCCGGCTTACTTCCTGGCGTACGCATCGGGCGCCGATTGGATCGCGCGACAAGCGCAGCGCCGGTTCCGGATCGCGGCTTCGGTGACGCTCGCGGCCGCGATGCTCCCGGCGATCGCGGGCATCGTCCGAACGCATCCGGTCTATCGCACGGAAGAGACCAGGACGCTCCTCTCGTGGTTTGCGACGGAGCGTCGAGCGGGCGACGCGATTTACGTCTACTACGGGGCCTGGCAAGCGCTGCGCTTCTACGGCCCCGGATTCGGCTTGAACGAGGGCGACTACGAGATCGGTGGATGTCACTGCGAGGATCCGCGCGCGTATCTGCGGGAAGTGGACCGGTTCCGGGGGGAACGCCGGCTGTGGCTTCTCTTCGCGCACGAGTCCAGGGCGCTCAGCGAACGCCAGGGGATCGTCGCGTATCTCGATCGGATCGGGCGGCGGAAAGCGATCCGGTCGGTTCCCGGGACCGACGGCCCCGGGGTGCATGCCTATCTCTACGATCTCAGCGACGCCGCCCTCTTGACTCGCGCGACGGCCGAGACGTTCGATCTTCCGGATGGGCCCGCCGGCGGGCCCGCGGCGCGGCCGCTCCGATG
>JAGVPR010000039.1 GCA_020052115.1 Candidatus Eiseniibacteriota bacterium | reverse complement strand
GTTCGACGCCGCCGCCCGGGCGCCGATCGCGACCTGGTCGCTCGGCCCGGTGGATGCGGTCCAGACGGGGGCCGATGGCCGGCGCGGCTACATCTTCGGCGGAAGCGATCGTGGGACACGCAAAGCTCCGAGCCCGAGGCGTGTCTATTGCGCCCACTACAGAGAGAAGTATCTGGCCTGGAACACCCCGCTCGACTCTCCGGAGAACGATCTCACCCTCTCCCCGGACGGGAAGCGGCTCATCGCGTCCGCCTCCGGCCCGGCGTTCTTCGAGCTGGATCTGCCGGATGACGACGGCGTTCCCGGACGGCCGCTGCGCGAGGGTTTCGATCGCGTTCCGATGGATCCCGCCGGAGAGGAGGGAGATCCGGCCGGGGGATCTCGGCTGCGGTGCGTTTCGGTCTTGCCTCAGGGTGCAGCGCTCTTCATCGAAGTGAGCGGGCGGACCCTGAGAGCCATCCGCTGGCACGATCCGGCGCGGAGACTTCCATCGCGGCTGCCTCTCCTTCAGCCGGTGGATCTCGGGCCCGTCGCGTCCTCTCCTGATGGGACTCGATTGTTCGTGGCCTCTGTCTCCAGGCTCCTCGTCTTCGACACGGCGAACGGCCGCGAGGAAGCGCGCATCGAGCTGGGGCGCGCGATCCGGGACATCGCGGTCTCGCCCGGCGGTGCGCGGGTGTACCTGCTCCAGGCCACGCGGCCCGGCGGAGTCATCATCGTTGACGTGGCGCGTCGGAGAATCGCGCGGCGTGTCTCGCTCGACGACGAGCCGCGCACCGTCGCCGTGGGAGTTCGGCCGTCCTCTCGCCAGCGCTAGAACCGGCCTCATCCGCGCTATAATCCCTGCTGCGTGGATCCAACGGGACTGAGCGGTTTCGCCGACGACGTCCGGACGCCGGTACCGCAGCAGCGGCTGACACACGGAGGGGTTCGAGCATGTTTTCGCTCTCTCGGCGAGGCTCGGACGAGACGGGAGGCTCGTCACGGCCGTCTCCCCCGCTCTTCTCGCCGGGGTCCGCCGCGCTTCCGCTGTTCATGGCCATCGTCCTGGCGTTCGGGCTGCCGATGGCCGAACGGGCCGCCGGACGGCTCCCTTCCGCACACGCGCAGGCGTCACTGCCATCCGATGCCGACGCGCACTGGTGGGACGGGTTCGCGGGTGACTCCGGGCTCGAGAACCGATCGGAGGCGATGATCACCCATCAGAACTCGATCGTCGTCGGAGGCTGGTTCACCCAGGCCGGCGGCGTCGTCACGGGGGCCGTCGCGCGCTGGTCCGGAGGAACGTGGTCCCCGGTCGGTCTCGGGCTGAGCAATACCGTCTACGCGTTCACGCCTTACGGGAACAGCTTGGCCGCCGGCGGGGACTTCGCCGCCTCGGGACCGAACCCTAGAGCGCGGATTGCGGCCTGGAACGGAACCGAGTGGACCCCGCTCGGCTCCGGCCTGAACAGCAGCGTCTATGCGCTCTCGGTCCTGGGCGGGTCGCTCGTCGCCGGGGGCGCTTTCACTCAGGCGGATGAGGCCGCGGCGCCGTACGTCGCCTACTGGGACAACGTCGGCTGGAACACGTTCGGCTCGGGCGGAATGAACATGCCGGTGTACGCGCTCACGACCCACGACGGCTGCGTTGTCGCGGGGGGCGCGTTCACGCAGGCGGGCGGCGTTCCCTGCTCCTACGTCGCGAAGCTCTGCGACGGAGCGACCTGGGAGCCGCTCGGTTCCGGCATGAACGGCGGCGTTCGGGTTCTGGGCGAGTACAACGGCGATCTCATCGCCGGAGGGAGTTTCACCACGGCCGGCGGCGTCACCGCGAACCGCATCGCCCGATGGGACGGCACCGCATGGAGCGCGCTGGGCTCCGGGGCGGATGTCGGAACGAACGGCACCGTCTCCGCGCTTACCGTCTTCGATGGCCACCTGATCGTCGGAGGGTTCTTCTCCGCCGCCGGGGGACGCGCGGCCTCCAACATCGCCGCGTGGGACGGCAGAGACTGGCGCGCGATGGGCTCGGGCACCGACGGCGCGGTCACGTGCTTCGCGTCGGAGTCGGAGAGCCTTTTCGTGGGCGGCGGCTTCATCCACGCCGGCCGGAAGGAGTCGTTCCACATCGCGAAGTGGGTCGGCTCGGTGACCGCCGTGACACTCGCGTCGTTCTTCGCCGAGCGCAGCGACCGCGGCGTCATGATCCGATGGGAGGTCGCCGAGGAGCGCGACCACGCCGGGTTCCACGTCTTCCGGGGCGAGCCGGGAGGCGAGAGGCGGCGGCTGACGCCCAGGATACTGTCGGGGCAGGATGAGTATCAGTTTCTCGACCCGCAGGCGCCTTGGACGTCGGTGAGCTATTGGCTTCAGGAAGTGAGTCGCTCCGGAGAGGCGACATGGCTCGGGCCGGTCATCGCGCCGCCCGGAGGAGGTTCACCGGCGGGTCTTGCGGTGAGCGACGCTCGCCCGAATCCGTTCGGCGCGCGGACGACGTGCACGTATACGCTTCCCGAAGCAGGCTGGACCTGGGTCACGGTGCACGATGCGCAGGGTCGCAGGGTTCGTACCCTCTCCGACGGCGAGGAGAACGCAGGCCCGCACGAAGCCGCCTGGGATGGACGCGATGAGGGCGGGGCTCCCGCCGCCTCCGGGGTCTACTTCATCCGGGTGAGTTGGAACGGGGTCACGCGCGCCACCCGGCTCATCTTGTCGCGGTAAGCCGCAGGCGCGAATAAAATGGCGGCCGCCACATCGCCGGACATCGCTGGAAGGGTCGAGCGACGTTCCCGCGCGCGGCGGCCAAGCGAATCTCATCGCCTCGAATCTCGCTATCGTCCGCGCGGGCCCCGTTCTGAAGAGCCATCGTTTTCCGCGCACCGACCGGATCGCCGCCCAAGCTTCGCATAATCGGGTCCGATTGCCGCGCAACGTGCGATGGCGTCACAAGTTCGAGTTCGGAATCTTCGAATCCTCCTCGAGCCGTCAACCGTCCAAAGAGCAGACCTCCGGTAGCCAGTGCCGCCGAGGTTCCCGGCTGTAGAAGCCGGATTTCCCCTTCGGACGCGTGGGGTGGCGCTGCCCGCCCCGCCATCTCACCGTCCGTCGGCGGACGTCACAATCCTCCCTCGTCTCCAGCACCCAGCGAGCCCCATCTCCCGCAGACAAGCGGCTGCCCCGCCGCTCCGAGTCAAGGCTGTCACGCCGGGCAGCGCCTGTGATAGATTCGCTCAACGGAATGTTGGGCCGGGGGGGGCCCTTGAAAGTCGCCTTTATCGGAACGCATGGTGTCGGCAAGACCACGCTTTGCTTCGATCTGGCCAGCCGGCTCAAGCGGCTCGATCTGAGCGTGGACATCGTGAAGGAGGTCGCTCGCGACTGTCCGCTCCCGATAAACCAGGAAACGAACTACGAAGCCCAGGCGTGGATTCTGCATAGCCAATGCGCACGTGAAATCGCCTCCTGCTACCGTTTCCAAGCCGTCGTCTGCGATCGAGCCGTCATTGACAACTACGCGTACCTCGTCCATCGCATGGGAAGAAGAGAGGAGTTGGAGCGCTTCGTCCGCGAATGGACCAAGACCTATGACGGCCTCTTCAAGGTTCCGGTCTGGCGCCCGCCGCTCTACGACGGAACGCGAGATGTGAATCCGTCGTTCCAGCGGGAGATTGACGCGTTGCTGGACCGAATCCTCGAGGAGATGGACATCCACCACGTGCGTCTCCAGAGAAAGGAGCGCGAAGGGTGGATTCCCTTGATCCTGAGGGAGTTGGGTCTCCCGGAGGAGCCGCCGCAGATCGAGCTCTTCCCCGGGGAACTCGCAGACGAACCCTGATCCCGGGCCTGACCGGCGGATCGAAGCGTCTCCAAGTACGCCTTTTTAGGTCTGGATGACTGACGTAAGATCACAGAAGAGGGGCGCCAAGGGCTGGGAGGAGGGACATGGCATCGGAACTGCGTGATTTCGTGGAGCGGCTGGTAAAGGCGCTGGTGGACATTCCGGAAGAGGTGCGCATCACGGAGATATCCGGCTCGACTGCGGTTCTCCTCGAGATGCACGTCGCCGCCAGTGATGTCGGCAAGGTCGTCGGCAAGCACGGAAGAAACCTCCAAGCTCTGCGGACCCTGGTCGAGGCTTGCGGCGCCAAGGAAGGCAGGAAGGCCTTCCTCGAGTTGATCGAACCTCACGGAGGAAATCCAAACCGCTGAGCATCCGCGCGGCGCTCCACGGTGACAAATAGCATGAGCCCCCGACGCACTGCGCCGGGGGCTCGATGATTCCGGCCCTTGCGCGCCCGCGAGCTTACGGGCCGACTTCCCAGACATCGCCGCTGTTGAGAAGCGTTTCCAGCTCTCCAGGCCCCAACTTCTCCGTGACCTCGCGGATCTGCCGCGCGGCCATCTCATCGAAGGCCGGGCGCTCCACACGCCGGAAGACGCCGATCGGCGTCGGCGCTCCGGGCCGATCGCCGAGATGCGCGAGGAGGAATGCGGCGCCCGCGTTCTCCGCCGTCTCGTCGTGGACGAAGAGATCGCCGGCGGATCCACCGGCCGACGAAAGATCCACGACCTCGAAGTCGAGGCCGTTCAGCCGCAGTCCCTTGTCGCGGTTCTTTCCGAAGACGAGCGGCTTGCCGTGTTCGAGCGTGACGGCGTTCTCGTCCCGCGTGTCCTTCTCCCGCACGGCATCGAAGGCGTGATCGTTGAAGATGTTGCAGTTCTGGTAGATCTCGATGAAGGCCGACCCCTTGTGGCGGGCAGCGGCCCGGATGACCTCTTTGAGGTGGTTCGCGTAGATGTCTATGGCGCGCGCGACGAAGGTCGCCTCGGCTCCAAGCGCGAGCGCGATCGGGTTGAACGGCCTGTCGAGCGAGCCGAACGGCGTGGATTTCGTCTTCTTGAATTGCTCCGACGTCGGCGAGTACTGCCCCTTCGTGAGCCCGTAGATCCGGTTGTTGAACATGAGAACCTTGACGTCCATGTTCCGCCGGAGCATGTGGATGATGTGGTTGCCGCCGATGGCGAGCGCGTCACCGTCACCCGTCGCGACCCAGACGGACAGATCCGGCCGCGCGAGCTTCACCCCGCTTGCGATCGCCGGCGCGCGGCCGTGGATGCTGTGGAACCCGAAGGTATTCATGTAATACGGAAAGCGGCTCGAGCAGCCGATGCCCGAGACGATGACGAACTTCTCCTTCGGAATGCCCAGCTCCGGGAAGACCTGTTGGACGGCGTTCAGGATCGCGTAGTCGCCGCATCCCGGGCACCAGCGCACTTCCTGATCTGTGGCGAAGTCCTTCTTCGTGAGCGCCGGAACGCCGCCGGGGTTCGTGACGGCCGGATTCATTTCTTGCCCCCCACGAGCGCATCAATGCGCGCAGCGATCTCCGCCTCGGTGAAAGGGCGGCCCTGGATTTTGTTGAGGCCCTGCGCGTCCACGAGGTATCGACCTCTGAGGACGAAGGAGAGCTGGCCCATATTCATCTCGGGGACGAGGACCTTCCGGAAGCGGCCGAGCACGTCGCCCAGATTCCCCGGCATCGGGTTCAGGTGGCGGAGATGGACGTGGCTGACAGACCTTCCCTCGGACCGCTTCTGCCGCACCGCGCCGTGGATGGCCCCGTACGTCGAGCCCCATCCGACGACGAGCAAATCGCCTCCGCCGGGATCGCCGAAGACCTCGACGTCGGGCACCTCCATCACGATGCGCGCGATCTTCTCCGCGCGGAGCTTCACCATCAGCTCGTGATTGAGCGGGTCGTACGACACGTTACCCGTGCCGTCCTGCTTCTCGAGCCCGCCGACGCGGTGCTCGAGGCCCGGCGTGCCCGGGACGGCCCACGGCCGGGCGAGCGTGCCGGGATCGCGCTGGTAAGGTCTGAAGCCTTCCGGGTCCGTGCGGAAACGCACCGGGATTTCCGGCAGATCCTCGACGCCCGGCAGCTTCCACGGCTCGGAGCCGTTCGCAAGGTAGCCGTCCGTGAGGACGAAGACGGGCGTCATGTACTTGATCGCGATGCGCGCGGCCTCGTACGCGATCGCGAAGCAGTCGCCCGGCGTGGCGGCCGCGAGCACGGGGACCGGCGCCTCCGAGTTGCGCCCGTAGAGCGCCTGGAACAAGTCGGCCTGCTCGGTCTTCGTGGGAAGGCCGGTCGAAGGCCCGCCTCGCTGGATGTTGCAGATCACGAGAGGCAATTCCACCATCGTCGCCAGGCCGATCGCCTCGCTCTTGAGCGCCACGCCGGGACCGCTCGTCGTCGTGATCGCGAGCGATCCGGCGAAGGAGGCGCCGATCGTCGCGCCGATGGCGGCGATCTCGTCCTCGGCCTGGAACGTGGTCACGCCGAAATTCTTGTAGCGCGACAGCTCGTGCAGGATGTCGCTCGCCGGCGTGATCGGGTAGCTGCCCTGGAAGAGCGGCAGCCCCGACTTCTTCGACGCGGCGATGAAGCCGAGCGCGAGCGCCTGATTGCCGGAGACGTTCCGGTAGCGGCCGGGCGCGAGCGGCGCCGGCGGAACGTCGTACGTCTGCTGGAAGATCTCGGTCGCCTCGCTGTAGGAATAACCGGCCTGGAGCGCCTTGAGATTCGCCTCGGCGAGGACCGCGTTGTTCTTGAAGTTCTCTCGGATCCAGCGCTTCGTCGTCTCGGGCGGGCGGTTGTACAGCCAGTACATCATCCCGAGCGCGAAGAAGTTCTTGCTGCGATCCACGTCGCGCGTGGCGAGCCCGACGCCTTCGAGCGCCGTGCGCGTGAGCTTCGACAACGGCACCTTGAAGAGCTGGAACTTGTCGAGCGAGCCGTCCTCGAGCGGATTCACGGTGTAGCCGGCCTTGTCGAGGTCCTTCTCGGCGAACGCATCCTCGTTGACGATCAGCACGCCGTTGGGGCGGAGATCGGGCAGATTCACCTTGAGCGCCGCCGGATTCATCGCCACCAGAACATCGGGCGCGTCGCCAGGCGTGTAGATGTCGGTGCTCGCGAAGCTGATCTGGAAGCCGCTCACGCCGGGCAGCGTGCCCGCCGGGGCGCGGATTTCGGCCGGGTAGTCGGGAAGCGTGGCGAGGTCGTTGCCGGCCACGGCCGAGGTCGCCGTGAACTGCGAGCCGGTGAGCTGGATACCATCGCCGGAATCACCCGCGAAGCGGATCACGACGCGCTCGAGGCGCTGCACGTTGCGGGTGCCGGTGCTCTTCGTGTCAACGGTCATGAGGCTCGGTGGATCTCCTTCCCGGATGACCGATCATAGGACGGAGTCGCTCGTACTGGGAAGCCCGGGCGGGCACCTGCGGTCGAGCGGGAACTCGGAGTGGATCATACCATACAGGCGCCGCGCGGGCGCCGCGCCCTCGTTGACTTTGCAGAGTCCGCGCTCCTAGACTCCGTCCATCGGTCTTCGTGCGCTCGTTCACCCTCGGGTTTCTCTCATGGACCACGATTTTTTTCGGAAGCTGTTCGATCCGGCGCGGCCCGTCCTGATCGGCGTTTGCCATCTCGAGCCGTTGCCCGGAAGTCCGCGCTACGGCGGGAGCATGGAGACGATCATCCAGCGCGCCGTCGCCGACGCACGGGCCTACGCCGACGCGGGAATGGCCGGCGTCCTCATCGAGAATTTCGGCGACGCGCCGTTCTACCCGGACGACGTTCCGAAGGAGACGGTCGCCGCGATGACCGCGGTCGCCTCGGACGTGCGGCGCGCGGTTTCCTGCCCGGCCGGCGTCAACGTGCTCCGCAACGATGCGGCCGCCGCCCTTTCCGTGGCCGCCGCCTCGGGGCTCGACTTCGTGCGGATCAACGTGCACGTGGGCGTAACGGCGACCGATCAAGGCATCATCGAAGGCCGGGCCCACGAGACGCTCCGCCTCCGTTCGCGCATCGCGCCCGGCGTGAGGCTCTTCTGTGACGTCCTGGTCAAGCACGGCCGCTCGCTTGGAATCGAAGATCCCGGTCTCGCCGCCGAGGAGGCCGTCTCGCGCGGCCTGGCCGACGCGATCATCCTGACCGGTCCTGCGACCGGCCGGGCGGCCGATCTCGCC